>JAPYWL010000055.1 GCA_028276365.1 Deltaproteobacteria bacterium
GACAATACCCATAAAGGTAGAATAGATTTAACAGTAATAGTGGATAGGAGTATAGTGTATATAATAGAGGTGAAGGTAATAGAAAGAGAAGAGGAGAAAGGTAAAGCGATAAAACAAATTCAAGAGAGGGAGTATTATAAGAAGTATATGAATTATGAGAGGGTGTATATAGTAGGAATAGAGCTAAATAGGAATAAGAAGAGGATAGTGAATTATGAATATAAAAGGATGAAATAGAGTATTTTTTAGTTGGATAATATTATTGATGTTGTATTCATATAATAGGTGGTATAAGGGTCAGGAGATGAAGATGTTAAGGACAAAGTATATATCGCCGACATTTAGGAATATGAGATATAAAGTATGGATGATAAACGATGTGATAAAGAGTAAGGGAGAGTTGATATGGGGAGATGAAAAATTCAGCCCATTCCTCCCTATTGATTTAAATGTAGCAGCGCCATCCCCTTTTAAGGAGGATATATTTTTAGATAGTGATAATCAAAATAATCTATATGAGAGAGTAAAGATAGTAGTAGGGGAACCAAGTAATCCAAATCCAGATGTATTACTATATAAAAATAATACTCAATATGATATGTTAAGTCAAAAAAGTAGATATGAGAGGGATAAATTCATAGAATTTCAGGAAGCAGTGAGAAGGCAATTGAGTGTGGGCTTAGTGGAGCAGGTAAGGAGTGAAATACCGATAGAAAATGGGAAGCTAGTGGAGAATGGTGGTATAAAGGAGAGTAGTTATGAAGGGATAGTGGGAAAGATAAGGGGAGTGACGTATGAGTTAGTAAAGAGGTTAATAGGGTATGGAGTGATAGAAGAGGTGTATGAGGTAAGGATAAGGGATAGGGAGCTGGTTATAGAGAATAGGAAGTATATATATCATAGGGTGAGGATGACGCCAGTGTTTAAGGTGCCAAGAGAGATAAATAATAAGGCATACAAAATAATAGATGATACAGATGTAAGTTTGACAATAGTTTATAAAATTAATTATGTCGTTAATATTGAGGCTAAGTATAGTAGGGAACAAACGGGAGTGGGAGTTACAGTGGTAGGAAACCCAGCATTGGAATTAAAAAGAATAGGTTATGGAGAATAGAGAATAAGTAATTTTTGTTAGTTAATTTTCTACTTTTCGTTTATTATAAGAATATGTACTTTGTTGTATAATTTTTAGTTTTAAAAAAAGTAATATAAAATGGTAATTAGGGATTAGTGCTGAGATTACTGGTCCAAGGGGAGGGTTGGACAGTATAAAGAGTAGTAGAAGTAGTTAAGGAAGAGGTAGATAAGGTAATAGTTTGTGTAGTAGGTAAAGTGTAAGAGGAAGAGGTTATATTAACATTAGTAGGATTATTGACGACATTAAAGATGTTGTTTTCAGTGAGATTAAATAGGTTGTTAAATTTGAGGAAGAAGACTTTATAAGAAGAAGGATTAATATCGCCAGTAAGAATAAAACTGTGATCAGGTGTTTCATAATATTTTTGGTATTCATACATAAATAATTGGTTATTATTGGTATCTAATTCAAAGGAGCGGATGTGGTTTAAATTAGTATCAAAAATAATAAAGAGTAATTTATTGATAGAGGATTCAGATTTAGAGATACCGACAATAATTTGATTATTTATTTTGGAGATGTTAATATTCCTAATAATAGAGGAGGAGGAAAGAGAGATTTGTTTAGAGGCAATGAGTCCAGGAGGTATGGAGATTTTATTAATATAGATGGAGTTAGAATTAATACCGTCAGCGAAATAAAGGTAATCATTGCTAGATTCAGAGGTAATTAATGGGCTTTGATCTGTTAAGTATTCAGTAGTGAAACGTATATAGTTAGTAGGAATTTTAGTAGCAGATGTGAGATTAGATTTAGAGATAATAAAAATACCAGTATTTAAAATAGAAGAGTTAGAATCAGCATTTACTAAAGTTCCGGATAAGTTAGTAAGAGTGGAAGAATAGAGATAAATAGTATCAGGGAAACCAGTAGAGGTAGGGTCTGTTTGATATTGCGATAGAATATTAAGATTATTATCTAAAACAAGGAGATAACCTTGGGAAGAAGGAGTATCTGCTCTAAGGGATAAGTAGATATTAGGGGTGTCAAAGATAATTCTGGGAAACATAGTATTATTGAAGAATAGCTGCTGTTGAAGAGAGAGGGAGGATTTATTGATTTTGAGGATAGCGGAGTCATATTGCGTGCCAACATTACCGTTGAGGATATAGGCTGAAATAATCAATTCAGAGGAATTATCTAAAATATTAGTAGGAGAAACAGTTTGGTCATTACCTAATAGAGTAAAGGCGAAGGATGTAGAAAAAATAGAGGAGAAATTGGAAGATATTCTATGAATAATTAATTTACTAGCGGTAGCAGCATCGTATTGACCAAGTAAGTAATAATAGTTTCCGTCAAAGATAGAGGAATAGGATCGTTTAGTATTATCGATAGAGAGAGCGGGGTTAGAGAGGGAGGGACTGCTGGGGGGAGTAGGAGTAAAGATACCGCCGGAACCACCGCTGTTAAAGAGATTACATTCAAAGGAAAGGAAGAAGATAGTGAGGATGAAGGAGAAGATAATAGCGAGTAGAGTTTTATTGGGTTTTAAGTTGGAAGAATTCATAAAAGCGCCTCCTTTAGAATGTAATTATTAGGTGCCTACATTAAAATATTATAGGTTTAAGACAAAAATCCTCTTTTTTTTTGAGTGTTTTTAATTAAGGGAGCCAAAGGGAACCAAAGGGAACTAAAGGAAACAATAAAGGAAACAAAAGGGAGCCAATTGAAGCAAATTGAAGCAAATTGGATCAAATTGAATCAAATTGAAGCAATTGAAAGTAATTGAAAGCAATTAAAGCTAATTTAAACCAAATGAAAGCAAAGGAAGCCAAAGGAAGCCAAAGGAAGCTAAAGGAAGCTAAAGGAAGCTAATTGAAGTCAAATGAAATCAAATGAAGCCAAAAGAAACCAATAGAAACCAATAGAAAGCAAATGAAACAAATTGAAGCTAATTGAAGCTAAATGAAACTAAAGGAAACCAAATGAAACCAATTAAAGTTAATTGAAGCCAACTGAAGCCAATTGAAACCAATTGAACCAATTGAAGCAAAATCAAGCCAAATGAAGTTAATTGAAGTTAATTGAAGCCAAAGGAAGTCAAATGAAGCCAAAGGAACCTAAAGGAAACCAAAGAAACTCAAAAGAACCCAAAGGAAGCCGAATGAACCCAAAAGAACCCAAAAAAACCCAAAAGAACCCAAAAAAAACCAAAAGAACCCAAAAGAACCAAAAGAACCCAAAAGAACCAAAAGAACCCAAAAGAACCAAATTGAGATTAATTGAAATCAATTGAAGCCAAATGAACTCAATTGAAGCTAATTGAAACTAATTGAAACTAATTGAAAACAAAGGGAAGCAAATGAAAGCAATAGAAATCAATTGAAATCAAAGGAAACTAATAAGAAACCAATAGAAGTCAATTGAAACAAGTTGAAACCAAAGGAAACCAAGAGGAATTAAAAAAAACAAAAGGAAATAAAAGGAAAAAGAGAAGAAAAAAGGAAAAGAAAAAGGGAAAAATAAAATAAGGAAGAGGAGGTAATAGACGGTGAAGAAGTTAGGAATAGGGATAAGTGATTTTAAAGAATTAATAAAAGGAAATTACATATATGTAGATAAAACGGAGTATATATATAAGCTAATAAATAGCGGGAAGTATTATTTTTTAAGTCGTCCAAGACGTTTTGGAAAATCATTATTGCTATCAACAATTGAGTATTTATTTAGAGGAGAAAGAGAGTTATATAAGGGAATGTATATAGAAGATAAGTGGGAATGGGAAGAGACTAAGCCGGTAGTAAGGATAGATTTTGCCAAAGATATAAAAAAAAAGGAAGATTTAAAAGAGAAAATGTATCAGGAATTAAGGAAGAATTATATGTGGAATAAGTTGGAGATGCCAAAAGAGACAAGAGATGAGAGTATATTATTAGAGGAATTAATAATGAGAATAAGTGAAAGAGAGAGGAAGCAGGTGGTAGTATTAGTAGATGAATATGATAAGCCGATATTAGATGTAATAGAGGATAAAAAAGAAGCAGAAGAGGTAAGAAAAGAACTAAAAGCATTGTATTCTGTCTTAAAAGGATTAGATAGGTATATAAGGTTTGTAATAATAACAGGAGTGAGTAAGTTTTCAAAAGTATCATTATTTAGTGGATTAAATCAGTTAAAAGATATCTCATTAGATTTAAGATATGGGAACATATGTGGATATACGCAAGAGGAATTAGAGAAATATTTTAAGGAGTATTTAGAAGGAGTGGATTTAGAGGAAGTAAAGGAATGGTATAATGGGTATAATTTTTTAGGAGAGAGATTATACAATCCATTTGATATATTGTTGTATTTGGATAGTAAGGTGTATAAGAATTATTGGTATAAAACGGGAACGCCAAGTTTTTTAATAAAACTAATAAAGAGTAGGAGATATGATATAACAAAATTAGAGAATATGGTAGTAAGAGAGGATATATTGGAAAAATTTGATATAGAGGAGATAAGAATAGAGGCAATAATGTATCAAACGGGATATTTGACAATAAAAGAGGTGTATAAAAAGGAATATGGAGAGGAATATAGATTAGGGTTTCCGAATAAGGAGGTAAGAATATCGTTTAATGAGGATGTATTACCGTTGGTATTGAAAGATGAAGTAAGGGAAAATATAGCGGGTAAGATAATAGAGATATTAAAGGGAGAGAAATTAGAGGAGCTAAGAGAACAGGTAGAAGTGTTAATAAGCAATATAAGTTATGTACATTATAGGGGGGAGTCAAGTTATGTAATAGCGATATTTAGTTTATTGTATACAACGGGATTAAATGTAATAACAGAAGATAATACAAATAAAGGTAGAATAGATTTAGCGGTAATAGTGGATAGGAGTATAGTGTATATAATAGAGGTGAAGGTAATAGAAAGAGAAGAGGAGAAAGGTAAAGCGATAAAGCAAATTCAAGAGAGGGAATACTATAAGAAGTATATGAATTATGAGAGGGTGTATATAGTAGGAATAGAGCTAAATAGGAATAAGAAGAGGATAGTGAATTATGAATATAAAAGGATGAAATAGAGTATTTTTTAGTTGGATAATATTATTGATGTTGTATTCATATAATAGGTGGTATAAGGGTCAGGAGATGAAGATGTTAAGGACAAAGTATATATCGCCGACATTTAGGAATATGAGATATAATGTGTGGATGATAAACGACGTGATAAAGAATAAAGGAGAGCTGATATGGGGAGATGAAAAATTCAGCCCATTCTTTCCTATTGATTTAGGAATATCCCCTTATACTTCTGATCCGATCTTTATTGCTGTACGTATATCAAATTGTAATAGAATAAAACTAAAATTAGATGATATATATAATCCGGATATAGTATTATATGAACCTGGAGATACTCAGGGAAAATTATTAAGTAATGTGAATAATAACCTTAATAATTTTGGAGAATTTAAGCAAAGAGTGGGGGCTCTGTTTGCTAACCCTAACAAAGAATACTTAATGAGTCAAGTAGTTGGGAAGTTTCCGGAAGTAAATGGTGAAATATATGATGAGGGAATAAGGGAGAAGATAAGGGGAGTGACGTATCCGTTAGTAAAGAGGTTAATAGGGTATGGAGTGATAGAGGAAGTGTATGAGGTAAGGATAAGGGATAGGGAGCTGGTTATAGAGAATAGGAAGTATATATATCACAGAGTAAAGATGACGCCAGTGTTTAAGGTGCCAAGAGAGATAAATAATAAGGCATACAAAATAATAGATGATACAGATGTAAGTTTGACAATAGTTTATAAAATTAATTATGTCGTTAATATCGACGCTCAGTACAAAAGTAATCAACAAGGGAGGATAGTTTGGGTCGAAGTAAAAGGAAATCCAGCATTAGAACTAAAAAGAATAGGATATGGAGAATAAAATATTAGTGTAGTTATATATATTTTTGATTACTTATTAAATAAAAACAATCTTAAGTAAAATTTTCATATGTAAAAAGATCTTATTTTGTTTTTTTATAATTCTATAGTGAGTTAAGGGTTAGTGCTAAGATTACTAGTCCAGGGATAAGGTTGGACAGTATAAAGAGTAGTAGAAGGAGTTAAGGAAGAAGGAGATAGAGTAAAAGTTTGAGTAGCAGGAAGAGTATAAGAAGAAGGATTAAAAGTGATATTAGGTGAGTTATTAACATTAAAGATGTTGTTTTCAGTGAGATAAAATAGGTTGTTAAATTTTAGGAAGAAAATTTTATAAGAAGAAGGATTAAGATCGCCAGTAAGAATAAAACCATTGTCAGAGGTTTCATGATATTTTTGAAGATGAACCATATAGAGCTGATTATTATTAATATCTAATTCAAAGGAACGAATAAAACTTAAATCTGAGGGACTAAGAATGATAAATAATAATCTGTTAATGGAGGATTCAGATTTAGAGATACCGATAACAATTTGATTATTAATTTTGTTAATATTAATATTTCCAATAGAGGAAGAGGGAAGAGAGATTTGAGTGGAATGAATAAGTCCAGGTGGTACAGAAATTTTATTGATATGAATAGTATTGGAATTGACGGCATCAGCAAAATAGACAAAATCATTACCGGATTCAGTGGTAATTAAGGGATTTTGACGTATTATATAGTCAGTAGTAGGATAAGAATAGTTGAAAGGAATCTTAGTAGCAGTAGTAAGATTGGATTTAGAGATAATGATGACACCGGGATTTAGGATATTGGAGGAAGGATCTTGAGCTCCTCCAGTTAAGCATAGATTAGAGTTTGTTTGAGAGAGTAGGTAAATATTAGTAGGGTAGCCAGAGATGGATTCAGTATCAGTTTTATATTGCTCAATGATATTGAAGTTAGTATCAAGTTTAAGGAGGTAACCTTGTGAGGGAAAGGAGTCAGTAACAAGGGATAGGTAAATATGATTATTCGAATTGTCAAATAGTATAAGAGGGTATTGGGTGTTATTGAAGAAAAGATGTTGTTGAAGAGAGAGGGAGGATTTATTGATTTTGAGGATAGCGGAGTCATATTGTGTGCCAACATTAAGGTTGTGTATATAGGATGAAATAATCAATTCAGAGGAATTAT
>JAPYWL010000056.1 GCA_028276365.1 Deltaproteobacteria bacterium
AAATTAAAATTAAATGATGGTTTTAGAATAAGTTTAGCTCCTTTAGATGTTATTTATTATACAGTTGTTAATAATATTATTTTACTGAATACTAAAGAAGGAATTGTAAAAATAGATTTAAGGAGTAGGGATACAGAGTTTTATTTAATAAATAAGGAAAAGAATGTAAATAGTGATATTAATGTTTTACGTAAGAAATCTCCTGATATAATACCTTATATGTCGACAAATTATATATCAAATTATTCTTTTGATATTCTTAATAAATTTAGTTTTTGGGATTATTTAATTTTAGAACTTAATAGTCAATTAAAAAATCCACTAAAATTTATTAATTTTTTGTTATTTAATTCTATTGTAGTTAAAACTAATATTCCTAAAGATTTAATAATTAAAGATAATTCTTATGAGTTAAAAATTCAAAATATCAAAAATATAAATATGTCTGATTTTATAAAGAACAATAATAATTTAGTTAAAGATATAAAAGTAGATGTAAGGGAATTAAATATTTATTAATATTAAGTTTCCTAGTAAAATTTTATAGAATCTCAATTATTAGAATTTGAGTTTATAAATATGGTTTTAAGTTTTATAAAATATTTTTTTATAGGGGTTATGTATTATGTTTTTAATTTTTTATATTCTTTGTTAGATCTTTGGATTATATTTTTTTATTGTTTTTTTAGGTTTGAAGGTAGGATTTTAAATAAAATAAAAGTTTTTGTAGGGTATGTTTTGTTAAAATTTTTAGTATTTTATTTTTATTTTTTTTTACCTCCTAGATTTGTTAGCTTACTTGAAATTAAAAAGTATAAGATTAATACCTATGATGAGGGATTAAGTGAGCAAGGGATTTATGAAGGGATTGGGAGTTATGTTTATGGAGAAACACCTTATTTAACTTTGTTTTATATTTTAAATGATTTAAAAAAAGTTTTATTTTCTTTAAATCAGGAAATTGATTTTAAAAGAAGTTTATTTATTGATTTAGGATGTGGAGTAGGCAAACCTGTTTTTACTTGTAATTTATTATTTAACTCTTTTTCTTTAGGAATTGATAATATATCTACTTTTATAAGTAAAGCTAATATTATTAAGAAGTTTTTAAGTCCTTTTGTAAATTTTAATAAAATTTGTTTCATTAAAGAAGATATTATTAATTTTTTAGAAAATTTTGAGGTATATCTAAAAAATTGTTTTGAAAAAAATATAAAGGAAATAAATTATTTAATTATTTATTTACCTGCTACTGCTTTCTCTAAAATCTTGCTAAATAATATTAGTTTAAAAATTTTAAAAATATTTAGTTTATACAAAGATAAAAAGATTTATATTATTATTTTATCTAAAAAACTTAATATTAAAGCTTTAAATTTGATTTATAAAAAAGATTATTACTTTAGCTGGTTTAAAAGTAGTGTTTATTTTTATGAAGTTATTTAGTAATTTAAAGGGATTTAAAAAAAAATATAAAAATCTAAAAATAGAATAATTAATTACATAGTAGTTAATAAAAAATAAAGGGAGTAAAGATGGAGGCAAAGATTTCAAAGAAAAAATTTGATATATTGGTATTACCTGGAGATGGAGTTGGTCCTGAAGTAATTAATCAAGCTATTAAAATAATTGATGTTGTCAATGAATTAACTGAAATAGAAATAAGGTATGAATTTGATTATATAGGTGGTGCTTGCTTAGATAGATATAACCAATCAATAAGAGAGGAAACTTTAAAAAAAGCTTTAAAAGTGGATGCGGTTTTATTAGGTGCTGTTGGTGGACCTAAGTGGGATAAGCAAAGACCAGAACAAGCTTTATTAACTTTAAGGAAAAGAATGAATGTCTTTGCTAACTTAAGACCTATTAAAGATTATTTTAATAGCAATGTTGATATAATGTTTGTTAGGGAATTAACGGGTGGGATATATTTTGGACCTAAAAAATTAATACAAACTAAGAAAGGTTATATTGTTAAGGATGTTTTAGTTTATAAGCAAGAGGAAATAGAAAGAGTATTAAGAATAGCGTTTGAGTTAGCTAAAAGTAGAAATAAGAATTTAGTAAGTGTAGATAAAGCGAATGTTTTAGCTTCTTCTAAGTTATGGAGAGAATTAGCTGATAAAATTGCTAAAGACTACCCTGAGGTTAAGTTAAGACATATGTTGGTTGATTCTTTTGCATATAGTTTAATAAAAAATCCGAAGAACTTTGATGTAGTTGTTAGTGAGAATTTGTTTGGTGATATTTTAACAGATGAAGCTGCTATATTAGTAAAAAGCTTAGGTATGTTACCTAGTGCTAGTATAGGATATAAATTAAAGAATGGTTTATATAGGGGGTTATATGAACCTGTACATGGATCTGCTCCTGATATTGCTAATCTTAATATAGCTAACCCTATTGGAACTATATTATCTGTTTCTCTTATGTTTTATTATTCATTTAATTTACCTTATATCTCTATGTTAATAGAAAAAGCAGTAATTGAGAATATTAAGCAAGGATTTCTTACTAAAGATATATCTAATACCTCTAATTACAAAACTACTTCTGAAGTAGGAGAAAACATTAAAAATATTCTTAAATCTTTATTATTAAAGGAATTACAGGTATCTGTAAGGAATTACAAGTAATTGTAAGGAATTACAGTTAAGTGTAAAGAATTACAAGTGATTACTTAAGAGGTGTTTGAATGTAATTTGATTTATAATAAAAAGTGGTGAGTTTATTGAAAAAGCAAAAAAAGAATATAGATCAAAATTTGTCTTACTTAGATAAAACAATAAGCGATTCAAAAGAAAATAATTTAACAGGAGATAATTTAAAAGAAGATAATTTTGAAAAAAGTGATTTTGAAAAGAATATAATGTATATTGGAAAAGTTAGTGCTTTTGATGATTTCGTATATTTTAATCTAAGATATTCTAAATTCTTAGAATTAACAGATAAGTTATCAAATGGAACATTTTTATTAATTAAAAGAGATAATAAGTTGCTATTATCTCAAATAGTTTCTCAAAAAGACCTTTCTATTTATGAAGAGGAAAATAAAATAAAAGCTATAATAACTCATAACGAAGATATTACCTCTACTGAAAGAGATATATATACTTCCAGAGAATATAAATTAAAAATTTTAGGTACTATTCATAATAATCAGTTTAAAAAAGAAATTGGCTTTTATCCTACTAGATTAGATGAAATCCTATTTTTTAATGATTTTAATTTACTTATCAATTATTTTAATCACAAAAACTATAATAATACAGATTATCTAGAAGTTGATTTAGGAAAACTAAGGAATGGTAATATTATAACTGATTATAATTTAAAAGTTTATCTTAAAGGATTTGTAATATTACTTAATTTAGATAACGAATTTATTACTAAGTTTTTAAATTCTTTATCTAAAAATATTATAATTTTTACCCCTAATAGAAATTTAGCTTTTAATATAATTAAAAATACTAAATTTAAATTAATAGATTTAAATTCATTAAATTTAAATAATTTAAATAAGGATGAGAAATTAAATTTAACAAGTATTAATAATTTTAATTTAGTTTTTTTATATGAAAATATATTGGGATTTGATTGTATTAGTATAATTAAATTGCTATTAGAGCAGTTTATTAGATTAAATACAGATTCAGTATTGTTTTTAGATGATGATATTAATTATTTTGATGATAAATTTTTAGCTAAAAATATTTTCTTTAAGCAATTTATTTATAGGTTGAATAATAAGTTATTTATTTACAAAACTTCTTCTTTGGATAAATTTAGTGTTAGTGTATTATCTAATGCTAATTATATTATATCTAGAGATATTAGTTTAAATGATTCTAATAAAATTCATAGCACTTTTAATTTAGTAAATTTTTATAGGGGGATTGGATTTGAAATTACTAATGGGGAACTAATTTTGTCTTTCGATTATTAATATTTTATTTTTATTATTATTTTTAAAGGATAGTTTTTTAAATATGGAGGTGTTTATATAGGTGATACCAATACTTATATTATTGGGATTAGGGAGTGTTGCTGCTACTGCTTTCTCTAAAATTTCTTTGATTGTTTTGTATTTATCTATTTCTTTAGGTTTTACGGGATTATTAATGACTCTTATGTTTTTAGGGGTTCTTGATTTAGGCGATTCTGGAGGACATGATGTTGGACATGTAAATGATATTGCAGCTGATGGTTCTTTAGCTGGTGTAGAAACTGGACATTATGATGCTTCTAATTTATTTATGTTTAGCCCATTTACTTTTTTAACTGCGGGAGCTCTTTTTGGGGCTTATGGTTTAATAACTCTCCCTTTGTTTAATGTTTTTCCTGCTAATTTAAGAGATTATTTATCTATTTTTACTTCTTTATTTTTAACGGCTTTTAGTTATATAGTTATTGTTAGAAATTTAATTAAAATGCTAAAATCTACTTCTATGTCTAAATCTAAGTTTGTTTTTGAAGGTAAAGAAGGGGACGTTATTGAAGCTATATCCGAAAATGGGGTTGGAAAAGTAGCTATAAAGATTGATTCTGAAACTCATTATTTATATGTTAGAACTGAAGATGGAAGACCAATTCCTATAGGTAAAAGAGTTAGAATAAAAAGAATTGTTGGAGATTATGGATATGTTGAAGAAGTATAAAATTAATTTTAGTTATTTATTAGTTTTAAAAAAGCTCAGGAAGTTTTTATTTTTTAAAGCTTTTAAAAAACAAGCTTATGTAAAACAAGGGATTACATAAAAATTAAAGAAGGTGATAAGATATGCTAAGAAAAAGGAAAATTACAAGAGTAGTAAAGATAGGGGATGTATTGATTGGTGGGGGTAATGAGGTTGTTGTTCAGAGTATGGTTAAATGCCCTACTGAGGATGTTGATCAGGTTTTAAAACAGTTAGATGAGGCAAAGCAAGCGGGAGCTAAAGTTATGAGAGTTGCTGTACCTGATAAAATTGCTGCTTTGGCTTTAAAAGATATAGTATCTAAAACTCCGTTACCTTTGGTTGCTGATATTCATTTTGATTATAGGCTTGCTTTGATGGCTATTGATGCTGGAATCCATGCTTTAAGAATTAATCCTGGTAATATTCTTGATTCTCCTGAAGGTAATATCTCTAGAATTGAAAAATTAGATAAAGTTATTAAAGCTGCTAAAAGTAAAGGAATACCTATTAGGATTGGGGTTAATAGTGGTTCTTTACATCCTAAGTATCTTGAAAAATATGGATATCCTACTTATGAGGCTTTAGTTGAGTCTGCAATAGATGAGGTTAAGATCCTTGAGAATATGGGATTTTTTGATATTAAAATATCTGTAAAGAGTAGTAATGTTGAGGATATGATAAGTGCTTATATGTTACTTAGTGAAAAAGTAGATTATCCTTTACATTTAGGGGTTACTGAATCTGGTAGTGGCTTAAGTGGATATGTTAAAAGTTCTATTGGAATTGGGACTTTATTATATAATGGGATTGGTGATACTATTAGAGTTTCTTTAACTAGCTCAGTTAGTGAAGAGATAAAAGTTGCTTATGAAATCCTTAAAGCTTTAGGATATTATAAAAGAGGGGTGGAATTAATAAGTTGTCCTACTTGTGGTAGAATTGAAGTAAATTTATTTGATTTAGTTGAAAAGGTTAAGAAGGAGGTTGAAAATATTGAAGAAAATATAACTGTAGCTGTTATGGGATGTGTGGTTAATGGTCCTGGGGAAGCTCGGAAAGCTGATATTGCGGTTGTTGGAGGAAAAGGAAAAGGAATTATTTATAGAAAAGGTAAAATGATTAAAGTAGCCAAGGAAAATGAAATAATAGATGCTTTTAAGGAAGTTTTAGAACAAGTAATAACTGAAAAAAATGGAATCTTACAAAAAACTAATTCATAATTTTTTTCAACATTAATCAAGTTTTATAATTTAATAAGGAGGTTTTTTATATGGATGAAATAACAAGAGAAAAAGTATTATATGCTTTAAAGGGTATAAAAGATCCCACTATAGATAGGGAATTAATTTCTTTAAATGCTATTGAAATACAGCTAGATAATAATTTTGTTAAGTTAGTAGTTCATTTAAAGAGAGATGCTATTAAATATAAAGATGAGATAAATCAGAAAATAGAGCAAAAATTGAGAAATGCTTTTGGAAATAATTTAAAAGGAATTGAAATTGAATTTAATGAAATAGAAAATTATCAAGTTATCAAGAAAAAATTAGAAACTATTTTTTTAAAAATTGATAATAAAAGGAAAGCTAATTTAGGTTATGTTATTGCTATAACGAGTGGTAAAGGGGGCGTAGGGAAATCTTCTATTGCTGTAAATTTAGCTTATAGTTTGTTAAAATTGGGTTATAAAGTGGGGTTATTAGATGGAGATATTTATGGACCTTCTATACCTACTGTATTAAATTTAGAAGAAAAAATTTTAACTGTTGAAAATAATCTAATAAAACCACTAGAAAAGGATGGATTAAAGCTAGCATCGATAGGGTTTATGCTTCCTAGTGTTGATACTCCGTTAATTTGGAGAGGACCGATGTTACATAAAGCTATTAATGAGTTGGTTAATGAAGTGGATTGGGGGGATTTGAATTTTTTAGTAGTAGATTTACCTCCAGGTACTGGTGATGCTATTTTAAGTTTAAATAGTACTGTTAGTATAAGTGGAGCTATTGTAATAACTACGGGGCAAAGAATAGCAAATGTTGATGTTATGAAAAATATTAATATGTTAAAATCATTGAATATTCCTATTTTGGGGTTGGTAGTTAATATGGCTTATTTTGTTTGCCCTAATTCAAATGAAAGGATCTATTTATTTGGAAAAAATAGATTTAAGGAATTGTTAGATAAATATGAAATAGACTTATTAGTTGAGATCCCATTTAAACTGGATTTAGCCAATGATATAGAAGAGGGATTACCTACCTTAGCTAAAAATAATCCCGATGAAGAATTACTAAATGTTTTTAATATATTAAGTAATAATATCGTAAAGAAATTAAATTTAATTAGATTAAAAGCATAGCAAATCAATTATCTAATCATATATAAATTAAAAATTAAATTTATAGGAGGTCACTAAAGGTGAATTTTAAAAAAGGATTAAATAAGATTTTATTTATTTTAAGTTTTTTTGTATTTATTTTTGGAGTTTTATTTTTAACGGTTT
>JAPYWL010000079.1 GCA_028276365.1 Deltaproteobacteria bacterium
ACACTAAATCTAACTAGTTTATTATCATTATAATACAAAAATAAAGCTATTAAAAAACCTAAAATAACTTCAAATGGAACACTAAAAGTAGCAAATTTTATACTATTATATAAACATACCCAAAAAGTTTTGTCTTTAAAAACTTCTAAAAAATTACCTAAAAAAACCCATTTCCTTATATTTAAATAAATTATATCAATAAAAAAAGAATTAAGAATTACTTTTATAATTGGATAAACCACAAATAAAATTAGTAAAATAAAAGTAGGAAATAAAAGAATAGCAGCTGTTATTAGATCCTCTTTTTTTAGATAATTAACTTTATTAATATTTTAATCACCCCTATTATTTAAAATCTTTTTAGTTATTAATTAACTCTACGAAAACATTAACGTTTTCTAAGTTATGGGTATTAATTAAGGATTTAATTATGTCAATTGAATCTTTTGATATGTATTTATTGGTTTCAATTTTTTGGTATTTATCGTTATTATATACTTCTACAGAAAAACCTATATATTCCTTTCCATTGGTATTTATTTTATTAATTTCTTCATAAGGTATTGCTAAATTCCTTATGAAATTAAGGAAATCCTTTAGATTTTTTAGATTATTATTTATATCATTTGGATTGAATTCAATAAAAATAGAAAGGTTTAAAAAAGGATTTATTTTATTTAGATTATCATTAACTGGATTTAAGTTATTATTTTTGGTAATGAAATTATTAAAGGAATATATTTCAGTTGCTATTAATTTGAAATTTTCTTCTTGATCTAAATCCTCAGTTTGTTCTTCATTTGATTTATCTACCTCTATTTTTCCTTTAACAATAACTATCTCATTTTCTTTTATATAGTTTTTGAAATTTTGATATACAGATGGATAAACAATAGTTTCTATAGAATCAGAAGGGTCATCTAATATAAAACTAACCATTTTGCCTTTTTTTGTATAGCTTTCTTTTATATTATTTATAACTCCTATTATGCTTACTTCATTATTAAAAATTTGCGTTTCTAAGGTTTCTATATAATTCTTTTTTATTTCATCTATTAAAGGTAAGTTAATATTATTATTTTTTTTGATTATATTTACTGGATGATCTGATAAATATATTCCTAAGGTTTCTTTTTCTAATTTTAGGATTTCTAATAATTTATCTTGCTCTGTTTTATTAGATTGATCTAAAGAGGTTAATTCTTTAGAAATTTTATTATTAGAAGCTTTATTAGTGATAGAAAATAGAGCATTACTTTTACTCTTAGCTAAGTTTAATATGGTATCTATATTTTTGTATAATTCTAATCTATTGGGATGTAAGGAATCAAAGCAACCAGATAATATTAAAACTTCTAAGGATTTTTTGTTTATAACTTGAGTATTTACTCTTAGAATGAAATCATAAATATCCTCAAAGGGTTTTTTAGATCTCTTGGATATGATTTCATTAATAGCAGCTTGTCCTAAACCTTTTATCCCTAATAATCCGTATCTTATGTATTTTTCGTTATCTTGGATTTCTACACTAAAGTTTTCTTCACTTTTATTTATGTCAGGGGGTAATACTTTAATATTTAATTCAATAGCTTCGTTTAGAAATACTTTTAGTTTATCGGGATTATTTTCAACGCTTTTAAGTAAAGAGGCTAAGAATTCATGAGGATAGTGAGCTTTTAAATAAGCTGTAATATAAGTAATTAATCCATAAGCAGCAGAATGTGATTTATTAAATCCATAACCTGCAAACTTTTCAATTATATCAAATAAGGTTTTAGCTAATTGTTCGTCATATCCATTTTTTATACAACCTTGTATAAAGATTTCTTTATATTTTTCCATTATTTCAGGTTTCTTTTTACCCATTGCTTTTCTTAGGTCATCTGCTTGAGCTAAGGTGAAATTAGCGAATTTAACTGCTATTTGCATTATCTGCTCTTGATAGACTATTACCCCGTATGTTTCTTTTAAAATCTCCTCTAAATCCGGATGTAAATATTGGATCTTAGATTTATCGTGCTTAGATTGTATAAATTGCTTAACTAATCCACTTTCAAGTGGGCCTGGTCTATACAATGCTATTGCACTTATTATCTCATAAATATTAGATGGCTTTAATTCTTTAAGTAACCTTTGCATTCCTTTACTTTCTAATTGGAATACCCCTACTGTTTGTCCATTACTTAGTAATTCATATACTTTTTTATCTTCTAAATTTAGGTTATAGATATCTAAATCTATGTTATTAATTTTTTTAATTAATTTAACGGTATCATCAATAACACTAAGTGTTCTAAGACCTAAGAAATCCATTTTTACTAATCCTAATTTTTCAATAGATGACATATCATAAGCAGTAGCAATAACATCATTTTGTTTTATTAAGGGAGTTAATTCATCTAAATCTATAGAAGATATAACAACTCCTGCAGCATGTACAGATTGATTTCTTATAACCCCCTCTATTTCCATCGCTATATCTATTACTTTTTTAGCATCTTTGTTTTCATAATATTCTTTCTGTAATTCTTTATTTTCATTTAAGGCTTCTTTAATGGAGTAATTAAAGGGAATCATTTTAGCTAGATAATCTCCAAAGGAAGCAGGATAGCCTAAAACTCTAGCAGCATCCCTTATAGCTGCTTTAGCTTTTAAAGTACCAAAAGTTCCTATATGAGCTACCCTTGTTTTTCCATATCTATTGGTAATATATTCTATAACTTCATCCCTTCTTAATTGACAGAAATCTGTATCAATATCAGGTAATGATTTTCTACCAGGATTTAAAAATCTTTCAAATAATAACCCGTATTTTAGAGGATCTATATTTGTTATTCCTATTAAGTAAGCTACTAAGCTACCACCAACAGAACCTCTACCTGGTCCTACTGGGATTCCTCTACTTTTAGCCCAATTAATAAAATCCCATACAATTAAAAAATAATCACTAAATCCCATATCCTTTATTACTTTTAATTCATATTCCATTCTACTTAGTATATTTTGATCATAATTAGGATATTTTTTAGGTAAGTTCTCTAAGCATAATTTTTTTAGGAATTCAAATGAATCTATCTCTTGATTATTTATAGTGTATTTAGGTAAATAATAAACAGAATTTAATTTTAGATCTAGATTAACTTTTTCAGAGATTTCTAAGGTATTTAAGAAAGCATCTTTAAAATCATCTCCCCATATACTATAAAGCTCATTATAACTTTTTAAATAAAATTCTTGGGTTTTAAATTTTAATCTATTAGGTTCATCTACTCGTTTTTTTGTTTGAATACAAAGCAAAATATCGTGAGGATTAGCATGCTCTTTAATTAGATAATGAGCATCATTAGTTATTACTCTCTTTAGATCTAATTTTTTAGCTAATTGGATTAATTTAGTATTTACTTTTCTCTGTTCTTCTATGTTATGATATTGTAATTCTATATAAAAATTTTCTTTACCAAAGATTGATAAATAATAATCTAATGATTCTTTAAGTTTTTTTTGATCATCTTTAAGAATAGCTTGTGGGATTTCGCCTGCTAAACATGAGCTAAGCATTATTAAACCTTTATTATATTTTGATAAAACTTCTTTATCTATTCTAGGTTTATAATAAAAACCTTCTAAATAACCTATAGTTATTAATTTAGATAAATTTTTATAACCTTCAATATCTTTTGCTAGTAAAACTAAGTGATAGCCTGTATATTTTAGATCTTCTTGTTCTAACTTAGCTTTAGATTTGATATGTCTATCATTGGTTATATATAATTCAGCACCAATAATAGGTTTAATTCCATTTTCAATAGCTTTTTCATAGAAATTAATAGCTCCAGAAATACTTCCATGATCAGTTATAGCAACTGCAGGCATACCCTCTTCTTTAACTTTATTAATTAAATCTTCTATTTTTATCATTCCGTCTAAGATGCTATAAGTTGTATGTAAATGTAAATGTATAAAATCAGTTCTCATAATTATTTATAATTTATATTTATATTTGTGTATTTATTGGATTGATAAATCTTAAGAGATCTGTTTTTTTTGTTTGTTTTTATTAATAAAGAAGAAAACTAAGGCAGCTATTAAAGCCAAACCTCCAAAAAATAAAAAACAAGAGACTAAGCCAATAACTATCCATAAATTATTTCCACTTAAATTTAAATTATCAATAAAAGAACTTTTGTCTTTACCTTGATTAATTTGTTCTTGAGCACGAGCTATGTAATCCTTAGTATATGGATGATCAGGATATAAAGTTTCTACTTCCTTAAACTTTTTTATAGCATTTTTATATTTATCATTCCAGAAATTATTTAAAGCTTCTTTATATAATTTATCTACTTGTCCTTGAATATTTTGGATACTGCTTTCTTTTAGGAAATCTTGGATTTCTTTAGAAGATATTAAGAAACCATAGTTATCTGTTTTAATACCTGTTTGTGGATCTAATATTACCCAAGTAGCAGTTCCTATTACTTCTCCATTTAAGTTATATCCAGGACCTCCGCTATTACCTCCTGTAATTAGAGCATCAGTTTGTAAAGATCTAACACCTTTAGCAGATGTTCTAACAGCGGATATAGTACCTCTAGTTATGGTAGGCTTTAGGATATCAAATTGATCAAACAAAGAGCCTGCAAAGAAATGGACTTTAGCGGGATACCCTATGATATATACTTCTTGCCCTTCAGTAGCTTCAGTATTAGCTATAATGGAAGTAGGTAAATTAGTAGAGTCTATTTTGATAATGGCTAAATCTCTACCTATACCTGTAATATCCTTAGCTTTACCTACTGCTCCTAATTTAACAACATTTGCGGGTTTTAAAAATGCTGTTACATTAGCTCTACCTTTTTCAGCAACTCCTAAACCTACATATATTTCTTCTTGATAATCTAAATTAGTTATAGC
>JAPYWL010000017.1 GCA_028276365.1 Deltaproteobacteria bacterium
CTTTACCTACTGCTCCTAATTTAACAACATTTGCGGGTTTTAAAAATGCTGTTACATTAGCTCTACCTTTTTCAGCAACTCCTAAACCTACATATATTTCTTCTTGATAATCTAAATTAGTTATAGCAAGTAAGATTAATTTTTGAGCTAATTGAGATAAGAGTTGTTCTTGAGTTTTATTTAATTTTATGCCTGATGATTTTTCAAATTCTGAATATAGATCTTCTGTTAAAGTAGATAATAAAGTTTGCTCTAAAATAGCTTGTTTAGCTTCTTCTTCGTCCATTTTAACACAATGTGCAGCTGTTAATATATATCCATTAGGGTTTATTATTACTCCACTTCCTACTGAAGTTACATTGACTTCTTTGGTTTTTGTTCTATTACTGAAATCAAAAAATAATTCAGGTTTTTCTGCCATTATTTTTAAAGAAAAGGTTACTATTTCTTCTTGACTATTTATATTTAATTTTCCTTGATAATAAGCTTGTTGTAAGTATTTAGTTAGTATTTGTTGTCCTTTTGTTTGATTAAATATGGGTTCTCTATATTGGATTTGTCCTTTTAAATTCATTACAATTAATACAACAGATGGTTTATTTATTTCTATCATTTTTTGACTTTCTGTTATATTGCTATTAGCTGATATTATTTTGAAAAATATAAATAAATAAGTTAAATTAAATATGATTAAAGTAAAAATTTTTTTAGCAATTGAATTTGTTATTAAGTTTTGCTTTTTTGTCATATGATTACCTCCTTTTTATAAAAATTTTATTTTATGTTTTATGATAGTTCTACTTATACTAGTTCTATAGCTTCAATTAGGTAATATTTATGAATTTTAATAACTTTTATTCTAGATTCTTCAATTTTTTTAGAAAAAATATCATACTTATCTTTTTTTACAATTACAGGATATCCTTTGTATATTGAGTATAAATTATTAGTGTTTAGATCAGGGATATTCCATACTTCTAATTCTAAGGTTTCATTTTCTTTTGGAAAATCCTCTAAATTTATTTTAGAAATATTATCATAAAATCTTAGTTTATAAAAATCATATTTAGAGATATAATAAACTGATTTAAAGGATTTTATGATAAGATTTATGTTATTTTCTTTTAAAATTTTTTCGTAATCAAAGTTAAGGATGTAATCTATTAGGTAGGGGATAATATAAGAACTAGTTTCTAAGTAAATATTTTTTTGTTTAAAATTTTGGGTTTTTAGGATAGTAGAGTTTATATTATTTATTATTTGTAGCACTTGGTATTTAGGATTAATAATATATCCAACTGAATTACAGAATTCACAAGGGGTAGTTAATCTGGAGTATATATCACTTTCAGTTCTTTGTCTAGTTATTTCTAAGATACCTAAGTTAGTAAATCCTAGGATATGTGTTTTTATTTTATCATCTTTTAGGTTATCTTGTAGGGTTTCTATTATTTGTTTTTTTATTATTTCAGATTGCGTGTTATCTTGGATTTTAAGAAAATCAATTAATATGATGCCGGTTATATTTCTAATTTTTAATTGTTTAGCGATTTCTATGGCTGCTTCTAAGTTTGTAGTTTTAGCAGTTTCTATTGGATTAGCTCCTATGTAGCTTCCGGAATTTACATCTATGAAAGTACCCATCTCTGTTGATTGGATTATTATAGAACCCCCAGATTTTAACCATACCTTTTTTTCTAAATATTTTGATAAATCTATCTTCAAATCATAGTAATCTATTAATGATTTATTTGTTTTAGAGATATCGTAAAAGATTATTTTATTTAAATATTCTTGGGAGAATAATGAGATATATTCTCTTAGTTTTTGATAAATTTCTTTGTCATCAACTATAACTTGGGTTTTAGTATCAAAATATTCTCTGATTATTCTGATTGGAAAGAAATCATCAGTATATATTAATTTTTCATGTTTAGAAGTGTTAAAATCATTTAGTATATTTATCCAGATTTTAATAAGTAGTTCCATATCTTTATAGATTTCCATAATATCAACTTCTTTAGAGGCTGTTCTTGCTATAAATCCTAAATTTTCTATATCTATATTATTATATTTTTTAGCTAATTGGGCTTTTATATTTGAGATTGTATTTATTAGTACTTCTTTTATATCTTCTTCTGTTATTTTAGCTGATATTTTGATAGCGTTTTCAAAGGGTAGTAATATAACATATTTTCCCGCTATTGTTATATATGCACTAAGTTGTGGTAATTTACTTTTTAAACCTGCTTTTTTTATTTTTACTAATAAGTAGTTTCCTACTTTTATTTTATTCTTAAGGTTATCAGGAATATCGTTGAAATTGAGAAATCCTGATTGAGAATTACCTAAACTAACAAAGCAAGCATTAATACCTGGAGTTATGTTTGTTATTCTTCCTTTATAAATATTACCTACTTCTTCCTCTTCTGTATCAAAAAAAATATTAACAATATTATTATTCTGAAGTATTATACAGATAGTAGGTTTTAAAAAACTTTGGATTAGGATTAATTTTTCTTCTTTTTTCATAAAATTATTTCCCTAACCTTAATTCCCAAAATTAAAAGGTATTTAGCGAATAAAAAAATATTTGGATATCTAACTTAAACTTAATAAGAAATAAATTTATTTCAAAGTATGTCAAATAAATTTTAGTTAATTTATTGATTAATTAATAGGTATAACATCTACAAAAGTTTTAGTTCGAGTTTTTCTGAATTTTACGATACCTTCTGCTAAGGAAAAGATTGTGTAATCATTTCCTAAGGATGTATTTATGCCTGGATGGAATTTAGTACCTCTTTGTCTAATAATAATATTTCCAGGCTTAGCTAATTGTCCTTCATATAGTTTTACTCCTAATCTTTTGCTATTACTGTCTCTTCCGTTTTTAGTTGCGCTACCTGATTTCTTTTGTGCCATTATCCTTACACCTCCTTATTATAATACCTAATTTATAATTATAAATTTTTTCATTATTACCTTTTTATAAAAGGTAGTAAATTAAAGTTTTTAGAATAGTATTAATGATGTATATTTTAGCTATTGAAACTACTTGTGATGAAACCTCAATAAGTGTTGTTAAAGCTAATTATAATCTAAAAAATGAAGATTTAAAATTTGATATTATAGTTAATGTGATATTGTCCCAGGATATACACAATATTTTTGGGGGTATATATCCTGAGCAAGCTTTTAGAAAACATCAGGAGAATATTATAAAAATTTTAGCAAAGGTTAATCAAGAATTTGATATTACTAAAGTGGATTTAATAGGAGTAAGTGCTTTTCCTGGATTAGTTGGGGCTTTAGCTAGCGGAGTAGCTTTAGCTAAGACGCTAAGTGTTATTTTATCTAAAACTGTTATTCCTGTTAATCATTTATGGGGACATTTATTTGCTAATTTTGAAAAAATTGAAACTAAAAATATTAATGAATTAAATAAAAATTTATTACCTGCTTTGGGGTTAGTTGTTTCAGGAGGACATACTAATTTATATTTTATTGAAAGTTTTTTACCTATAAAGATTAGTTTAATAGCTAAGACATTAGATGATGCAGTAGGAGAAGCTTATGATAAGGTTGCTAGGTTACTTAATTTAGGTTTTCCTGGAGGACCTATAATTGATAAATTAGCTAAAGATTATGTCCCTGATTTAAATGAGAAACCAATATTTCCAATTCCTAAGGCTAATAATTTTAGTTATAGTGGATTAAAAACTGCTGTTTATAGATATCTAAAAAATATAAATTTTGAACATTTAGATCCTCAAAAAAAACAAGATTTAACAAGAAAAGTAGCCTATTATTTTCAACATTCTGCAATAGAACATATTATAAAAAAACTAGAACTAACTTTATTAGATTATAAAAACAAAAATATAGAATTAAAGTCGATATTTGTAGGTGGTGGAGTTGCTGCTAATTCATATTTAAGAAAAAGATTAGCTGATATCTGTAATAAAAATAAATTAAATTTGTATATTCCTTCTATTATATTATGTACAGATAATGCTGCTATGATTGCTATTGCTACTTTCTTTATTTATAAATCATTTTTTGAAAATAAGACTTTAAAAGATTATATTATTGATTTTGATGTTTATCCTTCCGAAGAAGAAGGTTTAAAATTATTTTTTCAAAATTAACTAACAAAAATTCTTTTTACAAAATTAAAATTAATATTTAGCTTATATGGAAATAAAATTCTTCAGCTCAGATAAAAAAATAAATATAAAACCTAATAAATTAGTTTTAGTTGATAAAATTAACGATTTGATTGAATTGTATGAATATGAGAATTATTATTTAAAAGTTATACAGGATATACTAAATACTAATAAATTTTATAGAGATTTAGTAAATAAAATTGAATTTATATATAAATTGTTAAGTGATGCTAAAGAAGAGAATATAAAGAAAAGTTTGGAATTATCGTTAGCTTGTGGATATTTTTTAGATGATGGGAAATTCTTTAAAAAAGAAACTAAAAATATAGTTTTACTTTATAAAAAACAAAATTTTGTTAATTTAAGGGAATTTTTGGAAAATGAAGAAATCTTTAGTTATAAAAGAATAAGTATTTATCAAAAAATCATTGATTTATTAATTTTTTTACATCAAAAAGATATTTTAATTTGTGATTTTAATTTAGATAATTTTAAAATTCTACAAGATTTAAATAATTCTAATGATTTAATAGTAATAAATTTAGAAAAGATTAGTATTAAGGAATTAAAAGATGCAAAATTTCTTGAATCTAGTTTTATATTACCTCCTGAGACTTTGTTTAAAAGTGAATATAATATTTATTCTGAAATTTGGCTGTCTACTAATTTAATTTTTTATATTTTAACGGGGTTAGATGCTTTTGCTTTTATAAAATTAAATATTATGAATCATAATATATTACAGAAATTTTTATATTATATAGATTATAGAATAAAGACTTGGCCACCTGTTATTAAACAAAATATAAATATTTCTTCTCAATTCCCTTATTTTGATCAAAGTAAATATGATAATTTAACCGAAATTTGTAAAAATTATTTTAAATCCTCTAATTTTAAGGAGATTTTATTTAGAAACTTTATTTTAGGATACCTTTTATTTAATCAACGAAAAGATTTAAATTTTATAAAAAACGAATTAAAGAAAGACTTAGTTAATTATAACCTAAATGAGGTTAAAAATTTAGAGAGTTTTGAAAAAGAAATAAAACAAAGGGAGATTCTTAAAAAAGAAGCAGAGCAAAAAGGGATTTTTCATAAAGAGATACTTCAAGAAGAGAGATCTCAGGAAGAAAGCCAACAGAAATTGGTATTTCAAGAAATTAAAAATGAGGAAAATAAAGAAATAGCTTATGAAATTAAATCAAATAAAGAAATTAAGGAGGAAATTTATAATGTTAATTTAAATTTTCAAAAACAGGATTTTTTACAAAAGCAGGATTCTAAAGTAGAACATGAAAACAATATTAAAGACGATATTTTAGAAGATGTTATAGAAAATGTTATAGAAAATGTTATAGATTCAGATATACGGGAATCTAGTAAAGATGTGTTAAAATTAAATTTAGTTAATAGGTTTCAAGTTGAAAGTAATGTATTTTATAATCAAGAAGTAGGGGATATATATGAATATATTACTACTAAATTAAAGGAAAAAAACATAATAAATACTAAGTTAGTAGAATTTATAAAAAATATTTTTATATTTATTCCTTTGGATTTGGATTTACTTAGTTTTTTTAAAGTTAATTTGCTTTATAGTTTATTTAGTGTAATAAATAATAAAGAAGATGAAATAAAAAAAAGTATTAATTTGGATGATAAAGAATTTTATAATCTCAAAGTAGTTATTGTTAATTTTATTCAGTTTTTATCTGAAGAGAATCTAAAAAGAGTAGTTAATCTATTTTTAAAACTTTATAAGAGTAATCCTTATGAAAAGTTAATTTATTTTATTTATCAAAATTTACACAAAGATTTATTAAATATTAAGTTAAATACATCAGACAGAACGGTATTTTTAAAGAATATTAATTTAAAGCTTAATAGTTTTCTTTCTGTTAAGATTTCAGAGATTTTAAATGATTATTTGGAAAATTATAATAAAAAATTAAAATTATTTTTAATTGGTTTAACTCTTATTTTATCAATTATTAATGCTTTTCTATTTTTAATTAATTTTAAATTATTTTTGATTTTTTTTGCTATTAATTTTTTTGTTTTGATATTAATTATTTATTTTGTGCTAAAGTATATAAGGAATGTAATTTTTGAAAGGTTTAGTTAAGATGTTTTATTTTAGATGGGGTTTATATTAGGGTAAGGTTGGTATTAGGGTGGGGTTGGCCGGAATCGAACCGGCAACCTTTGCCTTAGGAGGGCAACGCTCTATCCTTTTGAGCTACAACCCCTCTTTTGTCTTGTCCCCTTTTTATACTATTAAACACTTTTTTATTATTAACCTCTTTAAATCTCTACTAAATTATATCTAATTTATAGATTCATTAGTGGTTATGGAAAATTCTTCATAACAAATTAAAAACTAACTTTGTAAAAAAATTGTTAAAAAATATGAAAATCTTATTTAGTTTTAAAAAAAATGATTATATTTATATTGAAAACAAAAAATAAAAAACTAAAAAATAGGAGGTGTAATAAAGTATGTTTGGAATAGAAGGAAATGAATGGCTTCCATTTTTAAGACAACAACAATTGGAGCCATTTTTAAACGTACAAAGAAATTTTATAATAAATAATAATACTACAATAATAAATAATTATTTTTATCCTCAACCTCAAATCCCACCACAAATTATACTCCAATTAATAATGATATTAATTCAATTATTACAAGCACAACAAGGAGGATATGGTTTTTATCCACCTATTTTGGGGGCTCCAGAGATAGGGGGGCCAGTAAGTCCTTTAATTGGATTCCCAGGAAGAGGACCAATCTTAGGGTTCCCAGGAATTGGTTTGCCAGGAATGGGTTATCCTACAATTGGTTATCCAATGCCATTCCCAGGGCCAATAGGTTATCCATCACCTATGCCATTCCCAGGATTTCCTCCAATTGAACCACCTACATTTACTGATTATGGTATGGCTATAGGTCAATCAGTAGGTAGTATGGCTGGAGGTATAGCAGGAGGATTTGTTGGTTGGCAAGCAGGTGCTGCTGCTGGAGCAGCATTAGGTACAGCAATATTACCAGGCATTGGAACACTTATAGGTGGTTTCTTAGGAGGAATAGTAGGTGGTATTGGAGGTAGTTTCTTAGGTAGTTCAGTAGGTGGGTTTGTTGGAAAAGTAGCAGGTGGATTTATAGGAGCAGTCGCTGACGGAATAGGTGGATTCTTTAAAGGGGCTGGAAAAATATTAAAAAAACTATTCTAAACGATTGATTTAAATGGAATTTACAGACGAGGAGGAAGTAAAGTTCCTCCTCTTTTTTATTTTATTTTATTTATTTTATTATATTCCAATGTAATAAAATTGTAATTCCTGCTTTGTATCTTTTTTAATCACTAATTTAATTTTCTAAACTTTTAAGAAAGTAAATTTTTTGAAACTTTTATATTTAAGCTTATTTTTAACTTTTAGGAGTACCTTGAATTAACTTAAGAAGTAAAGATATATATTGAGTATTTTGAGTATTTTTAACTCATCTTTTTTTTTATAGTACTATTTATTTTTTTGATATTATTGCTTTTAGGGAGTATATGGTATTAATTGAGTAGATGCTAATAATTGGGCTTAATGTCTAAGTAATTGATTTAGTAATTGAGTGTAGGAATTTAAAGACTTAATGGCTTAGAGATCTATGTAAATGTAAAATGATTATTTTTTTTAATAGAATTATCTTAAAGTAAATGTTAATGTAATTGACTATATTTTATTTCAAACATTATAAAGAGTTAAAATTTTATTTAATGAAAATGCATTAACACGTAAAGAAAAAATTAGTAAGACTGTTTTATATGTTTTTTTGTTTTTTTATTGGTTTTTTAGTATTTTTTTATTGGTAAGGTTTTTATAATATTGTTTTAGTTTTTTTTGCAGTGATATTTTTAAAAGTTTTTGTAGTGATATTTTTAAAAGAAGGTGTGGCCATGTTTACAGTAATGAGCTCCTCCATGATCTTCTTCTAAAATACAAGGAGCAAAGCATTCTCAAGGATTATCTGAAGAGCCACATGGAGGAATTGTGCATTTATGACCTTTACATTGCTTACCACAGCTTTTTCTTTTTTCGTTTTCATTAATTTCATTAATATTAATTTCTTTATATTCCTTATTTTCTTGCATATGATTAACCTCTTTTTATATGAAATTATATTTAGGTTAAATTTTTTAGGTTTTAAATTTTTTAGGTTTTAGTTTTTTTAGGTTTTATGGGTTAATTTTGAGAATGAACATATTATTATATTTTCCGTAAAAGCTTTCACCTGTGAGATATATTTTTTGATCTTTATCAATAGCTAAAGAGTAAGCTCTATCTTTTTCATCTCCCCCTGCTATATCATTATATACAAATACCCCTTTATTGGCAAAACTTTTATCTAAGCTTCCATTTTCGTTATATCTTAGTAATATTACATCATCATCTCTGTTATTATTTACATATCCAGCTACTAATATTCTATTTTGGTTGTCAATAGCAATGGAATAAGCTTTATCATCTTTGTTTTTATAATCGTATATTACATAGCCTTTGTTATTAAATGATTTATCAAGAGTTCCATTGGGATTATACCTCCAGATAATTATGTCATAGTCATCTCGTTTGCTTCTGGTATATCCTGCTACTAAGATTCTGTCTTGATTATCTACAATTATTGAATTACCATAATCTCCCATATTTACTGAATCATTATTAAAAGTAGCTATTCCGTTATAACCAAATGTTTTATCTAGTGTTCCATCTGATTTCAAGCAGCATATAACCATATCGTTAGCGTTAATTCCTCTGGAATAACCGGTAATGTATATTCTATTATTTTTATTATCTACAGCTACGGAATTAGCGATATCATCCATATCCATTTGTTCAAAGGCATTTAAAGTTATATAACCTTTATTATTAAAGGTTTTATCCAAGGATCCGTCGGGATTAATTCTAAGGATGATAATATCTTTATTTTTATTTTTTATGAAAGCGTTTCCAACAGCAATAATTTTTTCATTACTATCTAATTTTATAGAGTTAATTTCGGGAATTCTTTGGATTTGATTGTCTTGGATATTAAGTAATAGGAATCCATTGTTAGCGAATGATTTATCATATGAACCGTCTGGATTAAATTTAAATATACTTCCATAAGCAGATCCACCTAATTCAAAATTTTCAGAAACTGCTACACTCCCTCCTACTAATATTTTATTGTCTTTAGTTAAGCAAACTGTTTTAATATATGGTAGTCCTATATTTTGAGATATTTTATCAATTATTATATATCCTTTAGAATTACCAAAATATTGGATGGGATTTCCATTTAAATAAAATTTCCAGATTACGGCAAAGTGTTTAGTTGTTTGTGGTTTTCCAGCTGCTCCAATAACTATTATATTGTTTTCATTATCTATTGCTATATCTTCACCTGTAGAATATCCATCTTCTATAATATAAGATGTTAAATATCCTGTTTTATTAAAGCTACTATCTAAAGTTTCTAAGAGATTTTTAGCGTTTAATTTTTGGAAATTAATAATAAGCATTGCTAATAAGATACTAATAATTGAGTATATAAGGATCTTTAGCAACATATCTTTGGCTTTAAATTTATCTTTCATATTGTTATTCTCTTCCCTTTATTGGTATTTACCCTCTTTTAGGGGGGCATTATTATATTATACTTTTTTTTTTAAAATTCCTACTTTCTAAAAATAATAAAAAAATATTAAGGATTTAAAGGGAAAAGGAGAATAGTCTAAAGTTAAGCCTTTAAATAATACTCAAATAATGATCTGCTAGATGATAGCAACAGACAAATATTACATAGTATTAAAAAAATTGAAAAGTAAAAAGAATAATATTTTTTGTATTATTTGTAGTTAGTATTATTTTAGACAGTATTTTGAAAATTATTTTTATTAATAGATTAAATTAATTTAGTGTATGCGGTTAAAGACTAAAAATAAAGAGATTAATTTTTAGTATTATGAACGGTATATTTGGAATATAATAAATTTATATTTTTATAAAATGATAATGTGTTTTATTTTTATAAATTTTATTTTAAGAGGAAAGAGTTTTTAGGGATTTAATTTTAAATTAATGAATGTATTCTTTGGGTTGTTAGAGTATATTGGGGTAATTTATTTTATAATAAGGGATATTTTAAGGTATTTTGTTAAGTTTGATTTTCCAGTTGAATATGTTCCATATTATGTAGTTCATTTGGGGTATAATGCGTTATTTATAGTGGTATTAACGATAACATTTTCAGGGATGGTAATTTCATTGGAGTTAGCGAAAGAAGCGGTTAGGTATGGAGTAGCGGATATGGTGGGTGGAGGTGTAGCAGTGGCTATGGCAAGGGAATTTGGGCCTATGCTTAGTGCGATAGTTATAATAGGAAGGAGTGGAGCTGCTATTGCTGCTGAGTTATCTACTATGAATGCTACTGATCAGATTGATGCTTTAAAAACTATGGGGGCTAATATTTCTGCTTATTTAGTACTTCCGAGATTGATTGCTCTTTTAATTTCTCAGCCTATTATTACTTTGGTATCAATAATATCGGGGACTGCGGGGGGGTATTTTATGGCTAATATATATGCAGGGATTTCTTATAAAGTTTATACTTCTTCTATTGAGCGGTTATTAGAACCTTACGATATATTTGCGGGATTAATTAAGTCAGTTGTCTTTGCTATAACTATTGTAGTAATTTGTAGTATAGAGGGAATAAGGAGTAGTAAGAATTCTGCAGGTGTTGGCATTGCCACTACTAAAGCTGTTATGTATTCTATTATTATGATTTTTATTCTTAATTTTGTTTTATCTTATTTACTTTTTGCTAAATAAGCTTTATAAAAATTTACTAAATATTATAGAGCAATAAATTAAAGGACTTCAAGAAGATTTACAGAAATTTTTATTATGAAATAAATGAAAATATAGGCTTATAATAAGTATTAGATATTAATATGATAGGAAATTTAATAAAGAGTTTAGTAAAAGTATTTGATCCTAATGAAAAGGAGCTAAAAAAAATAAGACCTATTGTTAATAAAATAAATGAATTGGAAAATGTTGTATCTAAGCTTAGTGATGAGGAATTAAGTAATAAAACGAGTGAGTTTAAGGATAGAATTTCTAAGGGAGAGAGTTTAGATAGTATATTACCAGAAGCTTTTGCTGTAGTAAGGGAGGCAGGCAAGAGAGTTTTAAAGATGAGACATTTTGATGTACAATTAATAGGTGGCATTGTCCTACATCAAGGAAGAATAGCAGAAATGAAAACAGGAGAAGGTAAAACTTTAGTTGCTACTTTACCTGCTTATCTTAATGCTTTAACAGGAAAACCAGTTCATATTGTAACTGTAAATGATTATTTAGCTAAAAGAGATGCTTCTTGGATGGGACCTCTATATAATTTCCTTAAATTATCTGTTGGATATATTGATCAATTAATGGATAAAACAGAACGACAATTAATGTATAATTGTGATATAACTTATGTAACTAACTATGAAATAGGCTTTGATTATTTAAGAGATAATATGGTATATGATTTAAAGGATAGGGTCTTAAGGGGATTAGAGTATGCTATAATAGATGAAGTGGATTCTATATTAATAGATGAAGCAAGAACCCCATTAATAATTTCAGGCCCTGCAGATGATGACCCTAAATTATTTAAATTATTTGCTAAAATATCTCAAAATTTGAAAAGAGATGTACATTATACAGTTGAAGAAAAAACACATTCTGTGGTTTTAACTGAGGAAGGTATAAAAGAAGTAGAAAAAATATTAAATATAGATAATTTATATTCTAATTTCATCTACGCTTTTCATATAAATGCTGCATTAAAAGCTAAGGAACTATTTAAAAGAGATAGAGAATATATAGTGGAGAATGGAGAGATAGTGATAGTTGATGAATTCACTGGTAGAAAGATGTATGGAAGGAGATTTTCAGGTGGTATTCACCAAGCAATAGAGGCTAAGGAAGATGTAGAAGTAAGACAGGCAAGTAAAACATTAGCTACTATTACTTATCAGAATTTTTTTAGATTATACAAAAAGATAGCTGGAATGACGGGGACTGCTGCTACTGAAGAAGAGGAATTTAAACAGATTTATGGGATGGATGTCGTTGTTATTCCTACTTATAAACCTACTAAAAGAAAAGATCATCCGGATCTAATTTTTGGTACTGAAATGGGAAAATTTAAGTACTTAGTAGATTTTGTGGAAGAGCTAAATAAACAGGGTAGGCCTGTGCTAATAGGTACTAGAAATATACATAAAAACGAAATAATATCTAAGATGCTAAATCAAAGAGGGATTACTCATTTTGTTTTAAATGCTAAGAACCATGAAAAGGAAGCTGAGATAATAGCGCAAGCGGGGAAATTAGGGGCAGTTACTGTTGCTACTAATATGGCAGGTAGAGGAGTTGATATAATCTTAGGTGGAAAACCCCTAAATGATTCTGAACTATGTAATTTACCAGATTGTAAAGTAGAATTCAAACATACTTCAGAATATCATAAGGTAGCAGAATTAGGGGGATTATATGTCATAGGTACTGAAAGGCATGAATCAAGGAGAATAGATAATCAATTAAGGGGGCGTGCTGGTAGATTAGGGGATCCTGGAGATACTGTATTCTTTGTGTCTATTGAGGATGAATTATTCCAAATCTTTGGGGGATCTAATTTAAATAACCTAATGAAACTTTCTTTTAATCAATTAGATGAAAAAGAGCATATTTCGGCTTCTTTTATCGCTAAACAGCTTGATAGAATTCAAGAAAAAATAGAGGCTACTCATTTTCAAATTCGGAAAACTTTGTTAGCTTATGATGATGTAGTTAATCGTCAAAGAGAAGCTATTTACAAAGAACGGGATAGAATACTTCATAAAGAAGAATTATTAGAAAGTTTGTTAGCTGTTTTTAAAGAATTCATTGAAAGAGTTAATAATTATGTAATCTCTTATTTTGCAGAAAATAATATAACTAAAATCGAAAGACAAAATGTAATAGATAAATTAACTGAATTTTATAAAACATTTTTACCTTTAGATATATTAGCTGTTACTTTAAAAACATATAATGATAATTTATCTTTGGATATATATTCTTTAGAAAACTTAAGTAGGGATTTAAACAAAGTTATAGATATTTTGAGTAATATATTTTTAATAGAGTTAAAGCAGAGATTAACTGAAGCTAATCAGATTCCTGAGGAGATATTTTTGGATGTAATAAAGTTTATAATGCTACAGATAATAGATAAATATTGGATTGAACATTTACAGAATATAGAGTATTTAAGAGAAGGTATAAAGTTAAGGGGATGGGGAAATATTGATCCTTTAACTGCTTTTAGAGATGAATCTAATCAGTTATTTAATGAAATGGTTTTAAATATTCATGAAGAAATCATTAGAAATATCTTTAAGATTAGAATAGTTATTAGTAGTTAAAAAGTCAGTAATAGTTTAGGATTTATAATTTCATTTTTAACATAAATCCGTAGGGAATCTTTTATAAATTTTCATATGTTTTTTTAGTAATTTTTCAAGGATTTAAATTAAATTTTGAAAATATTTTTATTATTACTAACAATTTTTTAAAATAAATTTAACAATTTATTAATATTTTTAATTTAAGAGTCAAATTAAGGGATGGGATTATGAAGAAAGTAAAGGATAAATTAAATGAGCTTGAAATAAGTAATGGCAAAATGAAATTCAAATGGGTCGGAGCATTAAAAAAACTAATATTTATAAGTTCTCATAAACTACAACATCTGATATTTGATTTCCTAAGTAAAAAATATTATAAAAAAATAAGAAAAATATAGGTAAAAAAATAAATAAGTAATATCTCTAGTGATTTCAATTTAGAGTTAAAGTTTTATCTTATTTTATATGTATTTTTCATTGAATTATAAAAATTTTCTTATTGATACTAATATTTTTTTAGAAATACTTTTAGATAGAAAAGGAGCTATTGAATGTCAAAAAATTTTAAAGTTAAAATACAGATATTTTATTTCTGACTTTTCGTTGTATTTTATAATAGAGATAATTAGATTAAATTTAAATGATTTTTATGATGTTGTTAATAATGCTGAAAGATTTGGTTTAGATTTTGACGATGCTTATCAATATACTATTTCTGTTAAAAATAATTTGTTAATTATTAGTTATGATAAGCATTTTGATAAAACAGATCTGAAAAGTGATAAAACAGATCTTAAAAGAATGAAACTTAAGCAGTTATTAAAATTGACTGATATTAAATTTAACTGAAAAACTAAAATTATTAACAATTTTTTAAAATAAATTTAACGATTTGTTAATATTTTTAATTTAAGAATATAGAAAAAGGGGGTGTTAAAAGGTATGTTTTATGAAGGAATGCAAAAAGCAGTAGAAAGTATGAGCTATTTAGTTAAAATGCAAGAAGTTATAACTAATAATTTAGCTAATGCTTCTACAAGTGGATATAAACAAGATACTACGGTAGTAGCTAACTTTGGGGATTTACTTAAAGAAAATGTTAATAAAATAGAGCTAACGGGGATGGATAATAGTGCTGAAGTAGTAGTATCTGAAAATCCTTCTTTACTTGTTAAACAAAAAACTAGTTTTGCTAAAGGAAATATAGCTAAAACTGATATAGATTTTGATTTTGCTTTAGATGGAAATGGATTTTTTGTAGTTGATACTCCTCAAGGAGTAAGATATACCAGAAATGGTTCATTTACTGTAGATGCTGACGGAATTTTAAGAACTAAAGATGGTGGAATAGTATTGGGTGAAAACGGACCAATTAAAATAACAGGTAAAAAATTTGAAGTTAAAGAGGATGGTAGTATATATGTAGATGAAAAGAAAATAGATAAATTACAATTGGTAGATTTTAATGATTATGGAGCTTTAGTAAAAGAAGGAGCAAGCTATTTTAAATTATCTCGTGATGTCCAAAGATTACCAGCTAATACTAGAGTATTACAAGGTTATTTAGAAACCTCTAATGTTAATGCTATTAAAGAGATGGTTAATATGGTTAATATTTTAAGAAGTTTTGAAATGTCTCAAAAAGTTTTACAATCTCAAGATGAAGCACTTAAAAAACATATAGAACAAATATCTAGGATGAGATAATAATACTTAAATTAATTAAGAAGGGGGTGTAATTTATGTTTAGTTCATTTTATACGGCTGCAAGCGGGATGGATGCTCAACTTAAAAAAGTAGAAATATTATCCCAAAACTTAGCTAATGCTAATACTATCACATATAAACAACAAAGAATTAATTTTGAAGAATTAATGTATCAAAAATTAGACGAAAATATGAAAGCGGGAACTGGTGTTAAGTTAGGACAAACTGAAAGGATATTTAAACCGGGAGCTATGCAAAGGACTGATAATCCTTTAGATGTTGCTATTCAAGGTAATGGTTTCTTTAAAGTAGAAACACCTGAAGGAAAAATATTATATACTCGTGATGGAAGATTAGCTGTAGAAAATGGGGAATTGGTAGTTAAAGATTTAGGAAAACTAAATATTAAAGTTCCTTCTGATATTGCTAATGTTACAGTTGAAGAAGATGGAACAGTTATAGGATATAAAGGTAAGGATAAAGTTGAATTAGGTAAAATTAAATTATATGATTTTATAAATCCCAATGGATTAAAAATAGTAGGAAAAAATGCTTTTGAAGCTACTAAGGAAGCAGGGAAACCCTTTGAAATTGAACCTAAAAAAGATGGTAATGCAGTTATCTTAGCTGGATTTATTGAAAAAAGTAATGTTAATATTATTAGTCAAATGATGGAAATAGTAGCTTCTCAAAGGAATTATGAATTAGTATCTAAGTCTGTAGAATCTGCTGATCAAATTGCTAGGATGGCTTCCCAAATGAAAAAACAATAAATAAAATACTAATTATATTTAGGGGAGGTAAAAATTTATGGATTTTAATAAAATTGATTTAAATAATGTTAAGGGTTATCAGGATTATGTAAATTATAATCAAGCACAAAAAAGTGCTAAAGAATTTGAAGCGATCTTTTTAAATATGATGTTATCTGAAATGTTTAAAACTGCTACTAAAAATCCGTTCTTAAGTGAAGAAGGATCAGGAGTTAATAATACTCAAAAAGAAATGATGTTTAGCTTATTAACTCAACAATTATCTCAACAATGGGCTCAAAATAATTCTCTTCTATCTGATCAAATACTACAACAATTAAATAACGATTTTTAATAAAAAAAGTATAGGATAATCTAAAGTTAAGCTTTTAAAGGATGTTTTGGTAGCTGAAAAAGCTATCATATTTTTAAGTATAAACTCCCATTTTTCTATAAGAGGGAGTAATTAATTTTTAAAGAAGGTATCTTTTTAAGAGTAAAATGAATTGCTAAGGAGGTAATAAGATAAGAAAATAAGATTTAATGATAGATTTTAGGAAATAATTTTAAAAGAGTTATTATAAAAAAATAAAAAAAGAGTTTATGAGTTTTGGTGATATTATTTTTATTATATCTTTTGCTATTATTTTATCTTCTTTAACGGGGTTAAGGACTTTTTTACCTATTACTACTTTTTCTATATTAGCTAAATTTAATCTAATTCATCTTAAAATTTATAATACTCCCTTTTATAATTTTATAACTGATGATAGGGTATTATTGGTTTTTCTTATAGCTACTATTTTAGAATTATTGGCAGATAAAATACCTGCTATAGATAATTTTTTAGATAGTGTTTTGATTTTTATAAAACCTTTATTTGCTTTTATATTAAATTATAATTTATTAAATAGTTTAAATTTAAGTGATTGGCAGTTATTTTTACTTAGTTTTAGTTTATCTTTATTTTTAACAGGTTCTGTAACTGCTTCTAAGAATGTCATTAGATTAACTTCTACTACTACTACTGTTGGTACTTTTAATATTTTTATAAGTTTTTTAGAGGATTTATTTGTTATAATTAAAACTATGTTATCGGGATTATTTGTTTTGTTTAGTGTTATTTTTGCTGTTGTGGTTATTGTATTATGTTCGTTTTTGTTTTATAAGGTTTTAAATAAGATTTTAAAAATGAGGAATTTAAAGGGAATAGATAAAAAAGGGATAATATAATATTAAGTGGGTGTTATTAAGCGGGGTGTAGCTCAGCTTGGCAGAGCGCAGGCATGGGGGGCCTGAGGTCGCCGGTTCAAGTCCGGCCACCTCGATTTTTTCATAAATAATAACATATTAAACTAAAATATAATTTCCCTTAAATTTTCCATCTAATCTAAATCAATTAAATTAAAAACTTTTGGAGTTCTGAGTTCAAAGGGGTTTTATTTTTATTAGTTTTTTTATAAATATAAACTAAAGTAAAGGCTTTTCTAATTTTATAAAAAACAAACCTATAAATATAGCTAAATTTTGGATTTATTTAATACTTTGGGAGTCGGTTTTAAATTATGTATATATTAATTTTTATAGTTATATTAATTTTTATAGTTACTTTTGGCAGAATTTTTCACATTTTTTTTACATTTACTCATTAGTATTTTATTTTTTATTATTATCATTTAATAGAGAAACATAAAAATAAAAATTAGGTGCTTTTAAAATGAGTACAATAAGCAATAAGTATTATAATGGTTACCTTAAGAATAATATTAATAAAATTGATAGTAATAGAGTTAATTATATGGAAAAACAAGTTGTTTATAGTAGTGATAATAAAATAAAATCAAGAATTATTCAAAGTGATCTAATTGATAGTTATATATCTGCTTTAGAGAGTAAAATAGAAGAAAAAACAAATAATAATGAAATGATAGCAGCTTTAAGAATAGATGAAAAAATTGATAATAAAGATAATAATATAAGAACACAAGCGATATATAGAGGAGTTAGTGGTAGTAAAAAAGTAGCAATTACTTTTGATGATACCCCTTCTCCTGAGATTTTAAGAAAATTAATTAATTTTGCTAAGGAAAATAATGTTAAAATGGTATTTTTTGTAAATACTAAGAAATTAAGTAAGGAAAGTGCTGAATTACTAAAAGAAGGTTTAAGTAGTGGTTTAATTAGAATAGGTAATCATACTCATTCTCATAATACTGAATTATTTAAAAAATTAAACACTAAAAATATTAATTTATCTGAAGAAGATAAAAAGTTAATAAGTAAGGAAATAGATGATTGGGAAAAAACATTAAAAAATTATGGAATAGAGGATAAATATCTAAAACACTATTTTAGGCCTCCAGGAGGTGGTGGCGGATATAAAAATAATAATAGCTATATTTTGGATGAACTGTCTTATAGGGGGTATAAGTATTTACCTATGTGGGATGTAGAATTTATCTATTCTATTAACCAAAAAAGGAAAATGGACCCATCTTATAAATATAATGCTAAAAATATAGAAGATATATTAGTTAATAGTGTTGAGAAAACAAAAGGAGGAAATTTAGTACTTCTTCATTTTAGAAATGAAGATGTAGAGGGATCTTTAAATGCTATAAAAAAACTAAAAGATAAAGGTTATAATTTCGTTTTCCCTGAAGAACTTCTAAAAGATAATCAAATAATAGATAATAAAAAATCATAGAAGTTTTATTTTACTAATAGAAATTACTTACTTTATTAATTATCCTAAGGATTTATAATTTAAAGGGTTATTATTGAGAATTATAAACATTATACTAATACTAACTTACTTTTATCGATTTTTATCAATTAGATTATGAGAGCTGTTAAAATCCTTAGTATTTAAAAATCCTTAGTATTTATTAGTATATATTTCCTTTAGATGCAAAACTTGACCATAGGATTATATAATTTCCGGTTGTAGGGAAATTAGGTGGTGCTACGAAAGCAAATCTATTATCGTATTGATAATCTTTAGTAAAACCAGTAGAAGGAGTGCTTCCACTGAAGGTTCCAACTGCTCCTCTATACCCTTGTATTATCCCACCGTAAACATGTAATATATTATTAGTGCTGTATGACCAGCTATCGTAGTCTTCAACAGTAAAATATCCATCTACTACATCAGTACTTCCGCTTTTGTAAGCTTTAAGTGCCATTATTGATGAATATATATATATTCCCTTATTAGTTCCTGTTGTATTTAGTGTAGCATTTCTTGAAATGAATATCCTATCAGCGTATAACCCTAATACTCTCTTATCCGAATTTGGATCTGGTTTATTTCCTATTGGTAGATTGTACGGTTTTAAATCTCCTTTTATTCTTATATCGTAAAATCCTGTAGAAGATGAAGGAGAACTTACTGGTTTAGCTATTATTGATAACGGTTCTACATATTCCCCACTTAGTCCTCCTGTTTTGTTTGTACTACCTAATGGATTTCCTATATTGTCATTTACCCAGATAGTATTTTGGAAAAATTTATCACTATCTGCTAATCTCACTACTACTATTCTTTTTTCTGTTCCTACTGTTTGTTCTAAGACTATTGCTTTAGGATCATTAACTGTATAATTAGCACCTGAAAAACTTGTATATCCTGAAGTATTATCTATTAATTCTTTTAGATTAACTATTTGGTTTGATGGAATATCTAAAACTTTGTACTTAATAGTAGATGCACTTCCTTTTGTTATATTAAGGGTTCTTGAGTTATCTGTGTCTTTTTTATAAATTGTTATTGGAGAAGAAGTTTGATCAAATTGGATGGTATAAGCTGGATATATGGTAGTTCCTTGATTTTCTCCTTTTAGATCTATTGAATATACATTATTATCAGCAGCATCATTAATATATATTCCACTTATTATTTTGCCCGAATTATCTACATCTAAGAATATTCCAGTTTGTGAAGTAGGTGGATTAGTATTTCCATATCTTGGCCATACTTTTTTCTTTACCGTGTCTTCTGAGGTTATTGATGAAGTTAAATTAATTTTATCAGCATTCCCTTTAAATTTGGATGAGCCCCCTTCTATTATTTGAGATAATTTAGCTTCTGTATCTGGAGTTGTTCCACTATAATATAATTGTATTCCACCGCTTGATGCCGGAGGATTAGAGGTATAATATTGCTTATTTCCTGTAAAAGTAAAAGTACCCTTAAATGTAGGTTTTATATAGGAGTTATTTGTATAATAATCAGTAGGTATAGCCCATCTTACTATATTACTGTTTGTTCTTACTGGTCCTGTTAATTGGTCTCTACCTACTAAGAACCATATTTCCCTACCTGAAGGAGTTAATTCCACATTTGTAAAATAAGCAAATCTATTAAAATTTTCTAAATCTGTTACTGCTATTTTATATAAAGGAGATCCTGTATTTGTTGTTACTTCTGAGATTATAAGATATGGAGGACCTTCTAAGGGATTTGTATTATCTCTTGTCGATATTAAATTAACTCCTCCATTAATAAGATCTTGAAGTAATTGATTAGTATTATTATTATAAAAATTAACCACATCTTGATCAAATATTATTGTTCTTATTCTAAAATTAGCTATGTTAACTATTCTAGTTGTATTAGAGCCAAAACCATCTCCATTTATTCTGTTTGTATCTGGGATTATACTAGGAGTAGAGTTTATTAAAGTAGTTAGATATGAGATACCTATGTTTATCCCTAAATCAGTTAGTTCTACTTTTTGTATAAATCTTCTTTTAGAGGAGTTAAGATTTAGTTGTCCTTCGGATATATTTATTATAGCCATTGCTAACATAAATATAAGGAAAATAATTAAAAGGGAATAGAGTAAAGCCCCTCCCTTTTTGTATTTATTCAATTAAATCACCTCCTTTTTTATCTATTTTTTATTGTCCTGAAACAACAAAGGATGAAACTAATTTTTTATTGTATTTGGTCTCTTGGATATATATTATTGCTAATACATTATCTCCTGTTAAGTCACCACTTGCTGATGATTGAATAACTCCATTATTCATTACTTGAAACCTAACATCTTCTAAATTCTTTAAAACTATTCTTCTACTTATTAGGTTATTTGATAAATCTCTTACTTCTTCACATAATCTTCCGTCATTAAATGGAGAAGTTTGTGGTGTCCCTTCAAAATATAAGAATACATTAACATATTGGTTATTATTATATCTTATTAATTGGACTCTTCTGCTTGTACTATTATTGATTTTCCAGCTTGGGGACATTATTAAAGTGTAAGGTGGTGTTGTTCCATCTCTTGGAGGACTTGAAGATAAAGCTAGGACTAATCTTTGGGTTGCTTTTTGTAAATTAACTAATTCTTCGTTTTTAGCTAATAAAGTTCTATATGTTTTACTTATTGTTTGAAAAGTATAAAGTGTAAATATAGTGAAAAGTGAAAATATTACTATATATACTAATAGTTCCGATTTTATCCCCCTGGATTATATTATCTTATAAAATCTCTTGATAGTGAAAAATTGTAGGTAATAGTTTTATATTTTCCTTTTTCTTGGTATCTTATAGTTATGGTAAATAAAGCTACTCTGGTATATC
>JAPYWL010000088.1 GCA_028276365.1 Deltaproteobacteria bacterium
TTTTATCCCCCTGGATTATATTATCTTATAAAATCTCTTGATAGTGAAAAATTGTAGGTAATAGTTTTATATTTTCCTTTTTCTTGGTATCTTATAGTTATGGTAAATAAAGCTACTCTGGTATATCCTAAGGTGGCGGGAAATGTAGTAGAATTTATTTGATTTATAGTTATAGCTGTTATATTTCTTTCAAATAGGTTAGGTTTGGTAAGAGTTAATGTATTTAAGGGAGCTGAATTTATTGGTTTAAATGTTGTTGAATTTGAATCTATTAACCCAGTTGGTCCTGATATAAATGGAGCACTATCTGAAAATGTTATAATATTAGCTGTTTTTATGTAGCTTGCTATAACGGATGCGTTTTGCATTGCCATTTCTTTTAGTTTTGTATCAGTTTCTATTGAAATTGATTGATAAAATAATTGAACTACTGCTAATAAAGCTATTAAAAATATTGTAAAAGCTACTAAAACTTCAGTTATTGATAATCCTTTTATTGATGATATTTTTTTCATAAATTTTTTTTACTATACCTCCTCCCTATTTTTATATTATCATTTTTTTTTTTTTTTCCTTAGGTTTGTAAAAAAAATTTACAATTTTTTTACAAAGTTATTTTTTTAGTTATTTTTTTAGGGTAATTTAATAGGATTTTTATTGGGAAAAAAGAAATAAAATAATAAAGAAAATGGTAACTCAAACAGCTAAAATTATTATATCTGAAGTATATAATTTAGATTCTATTAATAATGTAGTTGATATTTTAAATTTTGATGATTTTTTATTTATTATTTCTAAAGATTTAGTTTTTCATATTGTTAATAAGAACAATAATCAAGTTTATTCTTATAAGATTATTGTTTTAGAGAAAGAAAATGATGGAATTTTTGAATTAATTAGGGTAATTAATATAAATAAGCTAGAAAAAAATATTTTTAAAGCTAATTTATTAATTAATAATGTTGTAAAAGGAATTTATTTACTAAATGTTTATTTAATAGCTTCTGAAGATAATTTTAAAATTTTGTTAAATGATTTTGAATATATAGATTTTAAATTTTTATATTTTATAAATAATGATTTGTTATATAGTGATTTTGATAATGATGTAGTTAGCACACTTATTTTAGTGGATAAAGGGATTTATGATATAAATACAAAAGAGATTATTTATAAACCTGAAGATATTTCAAAATATACTTATTTGGAATTTAAAGATATAATTTTAGTATTTTTAATTTATAAAAAACTATTTATTATTGATAAAAAAGGATTTATTTACATTTTTGAAATAATTGATGATAAAGAAAAACTAAAATTTATTAACTCTGTTTTTTTGGATAATTTTTATCATAAGAATATTAAAAATATTAAATATTTACTATTAAAAAACAAAATACTGTTTTTTTTAGATAGTTTAGTGTATGTTATAAATGATTTTAATAATGTGGATAGTATTTCTGTAAAAAAGTATTCTTTTTTTGAGTTATTCAAGGATTTTTATACATTTGATATGGATTATCTAACTCTAAATTTACTTGAAAAAATAAGAGGATTTATTTTTTATGAAAATAATTATTATCTACTTTTTGAAAATCAATTAATTCTTTTTGATGATGATAATTTTAAATTAGTTAAAGTTAAGGAATTTGAATTAGGTGAAAACTTAGTTAAATTAAAGATTATTGAAAATTTAAATATTCTAGCTGTTTTTGAGAATAAAATTGTTATTAAAAATATATTTGAAAATTCTTTAGTTAATGAAATAAAATTAGTTTTTAATCGAAAATTATTGTTTAATCAAGAAGAAGATATTGAAAATAAGGAGCAATTTAAAATAAAAGAGAAATTCACGTTTGAAGAGATAAATGATTTTTTAGAACAGGATAATAGCAACTTAATATCTTTCTTTAATTTAATTTCTATTCAAAAGTATGATAATTTTTATTTATTTTTGTTTGATATCCCGTTTTTATTTGCTGTTTATGAAGCTAATAAACTTTATTTTTATCCTATTTTATTTAGTGAGGATTATAATAATTTCAAAAAGAATTATGATAAGATAAAAATTATCTCTAATATAAGTAATTTAATATTTTTTAAATTTGAAGAACAGTACTACTATGGAGAACTTGAATTGATTGTTGAAAATTATCCTAAGATTATAATAAAAGATATTAAATTATTAAATATTAAAGAAGAGAATCTTTTAAATAGACCTATAAGTTTTATTAATAATAAGGTATTTTTCTTATATCAAAATAATCTATATTTTCTAAATTTAAAGCATGATTTAGATAAGGATAAGAGAAAAAATAAAAAAAATGAACTAGAACTAAAATTAGTTAAGAATTCTGAAAATATTATTTCAAATATAAATTATTTTGATGATAGTTTATTTTATTCATTTTTCGTTAATGAAAATCAAATTGTTTTAAAAATATATGAATTAGCTAGTGATATAATAAAAAATGAGATTGTTTTTGAAAATGTAGCTGATAAATATAGAAATTTATTAATTGATTCTGTTATTTTAAATTTTAAATCATATAATGACAATAAATTTTATCTTCAAATTTTTAAAAATAATTACATTTATAATTTAGAATTAATAATTAATGATTCATTTCAAAATTTCAAACTGCTAAATTATTTTGACTTAAGTTTAGAAAATATATCTAAAATTTTAAAAATTAGTAATATTATTTTTATTTATTGTGATAAAGGATTATATTATTTTGAGCCGAATTTAAATTATTTGAATTTAATAGATTCATTTGAAATAACTAAGAAAGTTAATTTAGAAAGCGATTTAGAATTGAGTTTATTTAATAATTTGATTATAATTGGTAAAATAGAAGAATTAAGTAAATGGGAAAAAATTTTAATCACTAATGGAAAAATATTAGGTATAATATTTTATCAAGATAAGGTAATATTAGTTTTTGAGAATTATATTGCTGTTTATAATTTGAATAATTTGTTAAATCTGAAATTAAAAGATTTTATGGAGTTTTTAGAATTTGATAATATTATTTATTTAAATAGGTATTTTGGAAATAAAATCTTAAAAGAAGATAAATTGTTTTTATTAGATGATATTGGGAATTTTTCAATTGTCAATATTAAAACAGGTGAAATTTTTAAAACTTATTTAGGGTATTTAAATGAAGGGAAATTAGTTTTAATTGATAATAATATATATATATACTTACCAAAGAACGTTATTATATTAAAGTAGAGTAGGTATTAAAATTGAGTAATTAAAGGAAAAAGGAGGGTTAGAAAATGGCAAGAGTTATAACGGAAGCATGTATAGGTACTAAAGATAGATCTTGTGTAAGTGTTTGTCCAGTAGATGCTATTCATCCTACTGAAAGTGAAGATAAGGGAGAGATGCATTTATATATTGATCCTGATGTATGTATAGATTGTGGAGCATGTGAAAGTGTTTGTCCTGTTAGTGCTATTTACCCCGAAGAAGATGTACCTGAAAATCTTAAAAAATATATTGAAATAAATAGAGATTATTATAAATTGAGTCCTGAAGAATTTGAAGCTAAATGGGGTAGAAAACCATAGGTTTTTACTTGCTTATTTACAATATAACATTAATTTAATAAAATATAATTAATTTTTTCCAATTTTAACAAACCTTGCAAGATGAATTGCAAAGAGATTAGCAGGGTTCTTATTTTGGACTATACTAATAGATATTCCGATAATTAAGGGACGTAAGGTTGGAACGACCCGAAGTTAAGCCTTTAAAGCATGCTTTGGTGGATGACCGTATTGGGATACCTAAAAAGCCATTATGTTTTCAAGCAAGAAGCTCCACCTTCTATAAGGTGGAGTAGTTTACTAAGTAGAGGATTCGTTTTTTAAAGTAAAATTATTTTTAAAGTAAGATTATTTTATAGGTAGCTGGGGAATTAAAATATTTTGTTTAAAATTTATTAAAAAATATAAAATAGGAGGATTTTTTAATGTTTAATAAAGTTATATTAATAGGCAGGTTAACTGCAGATCCAGTTTTAAAATATAGTCCGCAAGGCAAAGCAGTTGTTTCTTTTACTTTGGCTGTTGATAGGATTTCTGAAGGTACTGATTACTTTGATATTGTTGGATTTGAAAAATTGGCTGAGATATCTAGTAAATATCTAAAAAAAGGTAGATTAGTTATG
>JAPYWL010000011.1 GCA_028276365.1 Deltaproteobacteria bacterium
TAATAATTACATTAGCTCCTGCTTGCGCTAACTTATAACATATAGCTGCTCCTATCCCTCTTGAACCCCCAGTTACTAATGCATTCTTATTACTTAAATCTATAGTCAGCATATTTTTATTTCCCCCATTTTAATAATTATAATATTTTTTTATAAGTTATTTTTTATATTTATTTTTTCTAAACCTAGTTGAACAAAATTATCCACTATCCTTAGAATCAACATCATTTATAAAATATTCTCTTAACTTTTTATAAATACTTAAAGTAAGATTAGATTTTAAATAATCCCTAAAAGTTATCATTAAGTTCCATCTTTCTATATTTCTTATCCATATTTTTGTTATCTTCTATTTTTCTAGCAGCGAATAATGCATCTGTTTCTATTATATTACAATTATGGATATTATGATCATTAAATATTTTCTTAAAAACTAAAATTCCTCCTAATTTTGAAGAAAATAGAATTATATTATGAATTTTGGGGTTAAAATTTTTAGCGTTTGCTAATTTTATCACCATTTCCTCATAATACATTGCAATAGATGTTATAAATATATCAGGAGTTAATAATAAAAACTCTTCTAAGTTTGTAGTTATATAGAAATCCTTGTCTTTTGTTAGTATATGTTCTATTTTGGCAATAGAAAAAATATTAATTAAATCTAAGTTTTTCGAATTATTTGTAAAAACTATTATTTTTTGATTAAATTTCTTATTTAAATAAGTGAGTAAAGCTAATCCTATATTACCTAAACCGTATATCCCTATCATTAAAATAATATTAATTCAGTTTTTTAATATTTAACCTTTCTAATGATAAAATTTTACATTTAACTAATTTATCCTTGATTTTTTAGTTTATATAAGATAAAAAAAAATAAAAAGCCCCCATTTGTAGGGGGCTAAACTAAAAATATCAAATTAAAAATTTAAAAAAGGTTTAAAAAACAGTGAATTAAATTATCTAACTAATTGTGAAGCATTTTTAACCATATCATTAAGGGCTCTAAAAGAGGACATAGTAGCGTTGTATTGCATTTGAGCTAACATAGCTTGTTGAACTTGTTCTGGAATATTAATATTTGACATTTCTAAGTGTTTAGCTTTGATTTCTCCAAAAGCACCCGTTCCTGCTTCACCTATAGACGGTTTTACATCTTTTGCATCAAATACAGTATCTGATTTTCTTGTTAAAATAGAAGGATCGCTAAAATTAGCTAAAGCTATCTTATATATTGGTTCTTTTTTAGTTATTGTTTGATTAGTTATAGGATCTGTATATCTTAAAATCCCATTAACTACACCGTTATCATCTATTTCATAATCATTATATTTACCCAATATTAGACCATTTTTATCAATAGATAAATCAACATCTACTAATTTATCTGTTTTCTTACCTGATTCATCTACTTTAAAAGCTTTAACTACTAAATTTCCTTCAGGACATACTAATTTCCCATCCTTTATTTCAAAATCCCCACGTCTAGTATAATAATTTTTTTCTCCATCTGATACAATAAATAATCCATTTCCTTGAATAGCTAAATGATTTTTACCACCAGTTTTTTTAACATTACCTTGAGTAAATAAAGTTTTGGTTTCAGTTTTAACAGCTCCTGTTCCTACGTTGTCGTTATATATTTCAGTAAAAGTTTTTACCTCTGCTTTATATCCTACTGTATTAAATTTTTGTAGATTTTTAAATTGGTTATTTATTAACTCATAAGTAGAGTTAATAGCGTTCATTTGATTATAGAAATCAAACATTTTTCTTCACCTCCTTTTTTTACTTTTATTTTTTATTCCTTTTTATTTTGAGTATATAATTTAATCAAATTTACTAATTCATTAATATAATTTTGATCTAATTTAGATTCTATTTTTTGCATTCTTAGTAATAAATCATCTACTATTTGATTATAATTAACAGCTTTTCCTACACTAAGGTAAATATTATCTATTCTTTTATTTAATTCATCTATTCTTTGAGTATTCTCAAATACTTTCTTTAAAACTTCCTCTCTTGAATCATTTATAAGTTTAATTAATTCTAATCTAGTGCTATCAATTTTTGTATTTAATCTGATTTCTATATTATCAATTTTGGTATTTAATTTATTCTCTAAATTATCAATCTTTTTATCCAATTTGCTTTCTATATTATCAATTTTGGTATTTAATTTATTCTCTAAATTATCAATCTTTTTATCTAATTTGCTTTCTACATTATCAATTTTAGTATTTAGCTCATTTGTAAAATTATCAATCTTGGTATCTAGTTCATTTCTAAAATTATCAATTTTGGTATCTAATTCATTTCTAAAATTATCAATCTTTTTATCTAATTCATTTCTAAAATTATCAATTTTTTTATCTAGTTCATTTCTAACATCGTCTATTTTGGAATTTAATTTATCAATTCTAACCTCAATGTTATTTAATCTATTTTCAACACTGTTAATTCTATTTTCAATGGAATTCATTCTATCATTAATAGAAACAAGAGATATTTTAATTCCTTCTAATTCTCCTTTAATTTGTCCTCTAAATATTTCAAATTCTTTTTGTAAATCTGATATTATAGCTTCCTTTACTATCTGTGCTATTTTCTCTGGATTAAATATATCAAATATTTTCTTAAACATTAATTTTCAATCTCCCTTATTTATTTTCTACTTCCTCTTCATATTCTACTTTAATGTTATCAACAACTAAATTTCTATTTTTTAGCATACTTTTTAATTCATTAACATTATTTTTAAGTAAATCTAAAGCGTACTTAGAATCGGTTTTAAATAAAACAATTACTTTATTATCCTCATTAACTATATGTACTTTAAGATTACCAAAAATTTCCTTATTAATATTAATTTCTACTACTTTTTTATTTTCCAATTCTTTAATATTGATATTATCCACTAATTGTTGAATAATTTTGCTTTCCTTTATTTTTTCTTCCTTAGAGATTTCTTTTAAAGAGTTATAAAGTTTCTCAAATTTTTCAAAAGGATTAATATTAATATAATCTTCTTTTAAGCTATCAATTTTTTTAACAGTTTTAAAAAATTGATTTTCACTTTTTAAAGGATTTTCTTGTTTTAGATTCTCTAATTTTTCAGGATTTCTTTTTATATTTAACAAATTTTTGTCATCTAAATTTAAACTTTGCTTTAAGTTAATACTTAACAAATCTTTGTTAATATAAGGTAAAACAAATAGTTTAAGATCTGTTAAATCTTTTAGCTTGGATTTTTCAGATTGTTGATCTTTTATATTTTCTATATTATCTTCTTTAGATTCCTTTTTATCTTTTTTGTCTTGATTATTAATTTTTTTATCTATTTCTTTTTGAAAATCTTGTTCTAGTTTGTTATTATTATTAATATTGCTTTCTTTTAATTTAGATTCATTATTTATGGATTTATCAATTTTATTATTTATTTGCATACCCTAACCCTCCAATTTATTTTTTACGCTTTTATTTATAATATTTTAAGTACTTTTGATAGTAATTAGTTACAGATTTTATATAATTTTTAGTTTGTTTATTTATTGGTAGTTTAGATACATCTATATTGTTATCATATTTTTTTAAGGTTTTAACTGTTTTAGAATTTGGTCCTGCATTGTAAGCTCCTAATGCTAATCTTAAATCTCCATTAAATTTATTTAATAAGTATTTTAGATAAAATGTTCCTCCCATTACATTCTGCTTTATATCATAAGGATCTGTAATTTTTAAATCTTTATTCCTAGAATTTATAAACTTAATGGTGTTAGAAGTTAATTGCATCAATCCTTTAGCCCCAACTTTAGATGTAGCTTTATGCTTAAATGTACTTTCTTTGGTTATAACAGCTAAAATTAAAGCTTTATCAACTCCATATTTTTCAGAAGCTTCTTCTACAGCTTGTATTATTTCCTTTTTTTGATTTGGATTTAAATGTTTTGGTAGAATAGCTTCATAATCAAGAGCTTTTTCATAATTATGAGATAATCTCTCTTGAATTTGAATAAGTTTCTGTTTATCTGCATTATTAAAAACAATTTCATTATTACTAATAACATTACCAACTGTATTCCTATTTAAACTGTTTATAATACTGTTATTGCTTATATTATTTTCATTACCTATTCTCATTTTTTAACCCCCCTAAAATAATAATTAAGCTAAATTATTTTTATAATTAATATAATTATCAAGAACTTTAGCTACATAATTTTGGGTTTCACTAAAGGGAGGAATTCCATTATATTTCATAACATTTCCTGGACCTGCATTATAAGCTGCTATAGCTAATTTTATATCCTTAAATTGATCTAATAGCTGCTTTATATACTTAGTACCTCCCATTATATTTTGTCTAATATCAAAAGGATCAGATACCCCAAGATCTTTTGCTGTTTCAGGCATTAATTGCATTAATCCACAAGCTCCTACATATGAAACTGCTTTAGGATCAAAATTACTCTCCTGTTTTATTATAGCTAATATCAATTCTTTATCAACCCCATACTTCTTAGATGCTTCATCTACTACATCCATTATCTCTTTCCTTATTTCATCTTTACTCAAATTGTTATTAACCAAATTAGATAAATTAATTGAATTATTGGAATTTAGATATTTTGAAAAAATTTCATTAAATTCTTTTGATTCTTTAGCTGCTTCTGCTTTGTTATTAGAACCTATACTATCAAAAATTTGATTTACTTTATCTAGCTTCTCATTTATTCTATTATTAAGAATTTCATCTAGTTTATTAAAAACATCCATAAATTATTTACCCCCTTAGTCCATTTCCTATATTGAATTGTAGATAAAAAATATTAAAAATATATTAAAAAAAAGTAAAAAAAATGTTAATAAAATTAATCTAAGATATTGGTAATTTCTTAATTTAATCTACCTAAACAAATATGTAAACTATCATCAATATTATCTCTTATCATCAATATTCAATTTTATATATACCTTCCCATTAGAAAACTTTATATTTTTATCTATTTTATTACCTCCTATAGTATTTGAGTGGAATATTTTAAGCAATTACCAAGATATTTAAATTTGAGCTAATTCGATATCTTTCTTGATTTGTTCTTTTAATTTATCTAAATTAGGGAAATTTTTAATTTTTCTCAAAAATTGTAATATTTCAATATTTATTTCTTTATAATATATGTCTTGATTAAAATTTTTAATCCATACTTCAATAGAAGTATCAAAATCGTTAATAACAGGTCTAGGTCCTAAGTGTAAAAGTCCATAATATATATTATTTTCTACCTTTACCTTTACTTTATAAATTCCATAAGGAGGCATTATCTTAGATGTACTTACTAATAAATTAGCAGTAGGAAACCCTATTTTTCTTCCCATTTTATTACCTTCTATAACTACTCCTGAAAAAGAATAATTTCTATTTAGCATCTTAAAAACCCAATCTAGCTTACCAGCTTTTAAATATTCTCTTATATATCTACTATGAACAATTTTATTATCAACTTTAATAGGTTTAATTACTACTAATTCATAGTTATACTTTTTCTGAAATTTTTTTAAGGTTAATATGTTTCCCGAAGCATTAACACCAAATCTAAAATCATATCCTACCTTTATATACCTAAAATCATATAATTCTTTTAGAAGTTTTATAAATTCCTCAGGTAGTAAATTATAGATTTTTTTAAAAATAAAAAACTCTACTTTAGTTTGAGGATATTTTTCCCTTATTAAAAAACATTTCTCAAAGTTAGTAGTTAATAAATTATTAGAATTAATTTTATTAAAGAATGCTTTAGGATAAGTATCAAATGTTATAACTATATTAGAATCTTTTATAACTTCTTGGTGAGCTATATGAAATCCGTCAAAAAAACCGACTGAAATAACCATCTAAACTTCTCCAAATTTTTGACCTGATAATATATGAAAATGTATATGAAAAACTCTTTGCCCTGCTTCATACCCACAATTCATTACTAATTTATAACTATTGATCCCTTTTTCCTTAGTAAATTTATTTATAATCAAATGAATATATCCCATTAATTCTTGATCCTTATCATCTATATCCATATGAGTAGGTATATGTTTTTTAGGAATAGCTAAATAATGGATATTAGCTTTAGGATAAATATCTTTTATTATTATCATTTTATCATCTTCATATAAAATTTCAGAATTAAGTTCTTTATTTATTATCTTACAGAATACACAATCCATAAAAATTCAATCACCTCCTATAAAGTACGCTTATAAAGTATAACAGTATATTCTCCTTTTTCTATTAAATTATCTATTTCTTTTAACTTTTTTAGTATAAATTTTTGATTTATCTTTGTTAATTCATGAGCAATTAAAATATAGTTATCTGAAAAACTCTCTTTAAAAAGAGATAATGTTTTATTAATTCTATAAGGAGATTCAAAAAATATAATACTTTTTATAAACTCATCATTAAATAAGGTTTTAATTTTATCAATTGTTTTTTTTAATTGAGTATTTTTTTTTGGTAAAAATCCTAAAAAAACAAAAGGGGTATGATAAAAAGGAGATACACTTAAAATAGCAGTTAAAGCTGAAGGTCCAGGAATTACTTCTATTTCTATTAAATTTTCATAACAATAGTTAACAAGATTAACAGGTGGATCTTCTAAATTAGGAGTACCTGCTGAGCTTAAATACGCTACTTCCTCTACTTTACTTAGTAAATCTAAAATTTTTGATCTTACATTTTTATAATTTTGGGCATATTTTACTTTATTTTCTGATACTAAATCACTGTCATGTAATTTAACTATTCTCTTTTTAATATTATAAAAATTAAGTAATTTAATAGTAATATTAGGTTCTTCAGCTAAAATTAGATCAACCTTTTTTAAGGTATTTATTAACCTAAAAGATACATCACCTAAATTACCAATTGGACTAGCACATAAATAAAGTTTTTTCATATTTAAATATTTAAAAAATTTTTAAATCAAAATTAAATTGCAAAAATGACGTATTAGTAAATATAGATATATTACTTGAGATTAAAACAATTCGTTAGCTTGTTCAACAGGAATCGGTTCTGCTTTCATTATAATAAGCTTTCCTTCTTTTATTTCAGAAGTAGCTGGTTTTTCTTCTTTTATAATATTAGTTTCTAAGTAATTAGTATCATTTGTAACTTTAATTTCAGACATTTCTCTTTTATTAGTTTCTAAGTTATGTAGAACTTCTGATTTTGCTGCTTCCTTTATTTCTCTTGCACTTACTCCTACATTCCTTGCTAACTCCTCAAATATTTTATCTTCTTTATCAACTACTGATTTAGAAGTATCCAAAGAAATACCAGAAATATCTTCCTCTTCCTTAATATCTCCTTTATAAACTCCTGCTTCCTTAGAAGGAACAAATAATTCATAGTCATTTTGTAATTCATCTTCTTTTTCTAATTCTTTATTAGTTAATGATTGATTGATTAAACCTGTATCTTTAGCATTTTCTTCTAATTCTTTAGTAGTTTGGCTTTGATCAAATACTTGATACTCCTTATTTATATCGTAATTTTGCTTTTCAAGTTTTTGTTTATCGTCAGTTTTTTTAGACATAGCACCAAAAGTAGAAGCTACGTTTTTAGCACCCTGGTTAAATAACCTATTTACTGAGTCATGTGGATTTATTGGTCCTGTTGTCATATTAATTCACCCCTTCCTTATTTATTATTAACTTCTCTTAAAAAAAACCCCTTCTTTTATATCTGTTTTTATTTTAAAAATTTTTAGTTAATATTTTTAGTAAAATTTGTTAAATTTTTGTTAATAGAAAGAAATAATCACTTACAAAATAAAAAACAAAAAAGAAGGAACCTTAAAATTCCTTCTTTCTTTTTTTCTATTTAGAAATAAATTTTAGAAATAAACTTAATTTAATTTATAAATTAAGTTTTAGCTAATTGTTTTACTTTATCTTTGGCTTTTTGATAATTTTGTTCAATAACATTCCAATTTAGGACGTTCCAAACTGCGTTTAAGTAATCTGCTCTTCTATTTTGATATTTTAAATAATAAGAATGTTCCCAAACATCAATTCCCATTAAAGGAATAAATCCTTCTAAGTAAGGACTATCTTGGTTAGGATAAGATATTATATGTAGCTTTTGAAATCTGTCTAATACTAAGAATGCCCAACCAGATCCAAATCTTGACATAGCTGCTTTATTAAATTCTTCTTTGAATTTTTCAAAACTTCCCCATATTTTTTGTATTTCATTTGCTAATTCCCCTACTGGAACATTACTTCCACCTGGTTTTAATATCTCCCACCATAAGGAGTGATTTAAATGTCCACCGCCATTATTCCTTACATCTTCTCTTATATCATCTGGTAGTGCCCTTAAATTAGCTAATAAATCAATTAAGCAAAAAGAATGTAAATAAGGATATTTTTCTAAAGCAGCATTTAGATTATTAACGTAACCTCCATGGTGTTTAGTATAATGAATTTCCATCGTCTCCTTATCTATATATGGTTCTAAGGAATCATAAGAATAGGTTAATTCAGGTAATTTATATGGATACATAATCTTATCACCCCCTTTTAAACTTTTAGCACTTTTATTTTCAGAAATATATACATAAATATTTAAATCCTGGTTATTATATTTATAATAATTAATCTTATAATCACTTATTAATAAACTATTTAAAGCAGCAGAAAAATAAATTGATTTTAAAATTAAAATTATTTCCATCTTACAATATAATATTTCATTTTTTAAATTAAAATCCTTTAAATAAAATTGGCTTAATTTTAATTAAAATATTTTAAAAAGGAATAAAATCAATTAATTTTTTATTTTGTTCTATTTCTTTGATAGTATAAGCAATTAATTTTACAGCATTATCCAAATCATTTAGATTACATATTTCTCCTGGAGTATGTAAATATCTAGTAGGTATAGATATTAAAGAGGTAGCAGGTCCTTCACGAGTTATTTGAATTATATTAGCATCAGTTCCTGTACCTCTAGGAGCAGGCTGTATTTGGTAAGGAATTTCATTCTTTATAGCAACACTTATATGTAATTCATAGAGTTTAGGATTTATATTAGGTCCTCTAGTAATAACAGGTCCTTTAGATAATTTTATATCTCCTATTAATTTAGAAGAATCTTTAGTACCGGGATCATCAGATAAGAATGTAACATCAACAGCAATACCAAAATGTGGATTAACTCTATAAGCACTGGTATAAGCTCCTCTTAAACCTATTTCTTCTTGAACAGTAGCTACACTATATATAGCTGATTTGACATTTAGCTCCTTTAGTAACCTTAATACTTCAGCAACAACAAAAGCCCCCACTCTATTATCTATTGATTTTGAAATTATATTGTTATTTAAAATTTCAACTGGAGAATAATCTAAGATAATTGGATCACCTACAGATATTAATTTCTCAACTTCCTCTTTAGAAGAAGCACCTATATCTATCCACATATCTTCTATTTTAACATCTTTTTTTCTTTCTTCTTCTGTTCTTAATAAATGGATTGGTTTTTTACCAATTGTTCCCTTTATTTTTTTACCTTCTTTGTTTTTAATGATAACCCTTTGACCTTGTACAATAGCTGTATCCCAACCACCTATAGGGACAAATCTAATAAACCCATCTTCTTCTATTTTACTAACCATAAAACCTATTTCATCAATGTGTCCAGATAATAAAAATCTATATTGTCCATCTTCATTTAAAATACCATATGAGTTTCCATGAAAATCTGTAAAAACCTTATTAGCAAATTTTGAAACATAATTTTTCCAAATAAAAGCAGCTTCTTCTTCATAACCCGATGGTCCAAAAGAATTTAATAAATCAAATAAAAATTCCTTATTAATAAACATAAAAACAACCCTCCTTTTTAGATTAATTAATTATTTAAAATTAACTATCATACATTATTTCATTTATCTTTTTTTTTATCTTTACCTCCTATAAATGAATTTATAATATATATTATGGAATAATTTTTTAACAATATTTTAAATAATATTTAAAGGGTTACTAAAGTAAAAATTATAATTAAATTAAAGGATGCCAAAAAAAATTTAGAGGTGATATTCTTAATGGAAAAAATAAAGTCAAATGATTTATTTAGCACATATCTATATATCCAAGATAAATTTAATCCTTTAAATTTTTCAAATGAGGTATATAAAAGTATACAAGATGAATTGAATTTAATAGAGTACAATTTTTATATAGATAAATCTAAGGTTAATTTGGAAAATATACTAAGCAATATATATGGATTATTTTCTCAAACATTAGTTCCAAATTATAACTATTTAGTAGAAATAGCAACTAAAGTAGCTATGATTTTATCTAATCCTAATAAATCTTATATTGACTTTCAAACTAAAAATTTATTAAATAATATAATTAATACAATGAAGCAAAATAATGATAACTTAGGTTTAAATTTGGAAAAAATAATAAATTATTATTCATATTCTAATCCTACTATAGTATTTAAAACAGTAGAATTTATATATGATAATTTCAAATCCCAAAGTGGGTGGGTAGCAAATAAGGATAATTTACCTGATTCTAATAAATTATTACAAATCCAATTTAAAGCAAAAACTTTACAAAATATAATAAATAAAAAACAAGTAATAGATATCTTTATTCAAAATGAAATAAAGGAATTTTTAAAAGAGGTCTTTAATATTTTTCCAAATCTAAAAAATGCAATAGATCTAAATGATCCTATAATAATGAATAATAAAGATTTTTGGTTAAAATTTTTAAGTATAATAAGTGATAGTTTAAGCGTAGTTAATGAATTTATAAAGCCTTATAATATTAAAGATAATATAGAAGCTTCAAAATTAATGACTACTCTATATTACCTTAATTTAGCTAAAAGTAATCCAGTAAATATATATTCTGCCTTATCTTATATAAATCAGGAACATAAAAATATAATAAATACAATAAATAGCCAATACTTAAAATTTGGATTAAATTCTGAAGAAGTTAATAAAAATGTAGCAAATGACTTATATAATACCTATGGAGGGATATTAGCTTCATATTTTAAAGGATTAATAAAAAAAGGAGACTTAACTAATGGGGATTGTTTAGATTTTTTAACTCTATATCTTAAAAGCTCTATTATCTTAGATTATATTAACAATAATAAAGATAAAATTGATAATAACAAATTAAATAATATGATGAATGATTTAAGATCATTTATGATTTCTAAACCTTATTTAAAAGATTTATATAATTTAAGCTTTACAAACGATATAAATAATATAAAATCTTTATTAGAGGTATTAAAAAAGATCGGTCAGAAAGTTGCTCCTTGGGTTATTTCAAAAAGTCCCAATATGCCTAAAAATAGAGAATTCTGGTTAAGAACTAATTTATTAATTAAAATTATTCAAAAATTAGATAAAAAAGATCCTAATTATAATAATATTTTAAATCAACTTGAAAATTATTTAAAAAATGAGATAATCTTAACTTACTCTGATACTTTATTTTTTAGTAATTCTATAATAAATAATATCTATAATAATAGTATCTACAATGATAAGGATAGTTTTGTAAATAATTTTAGTAGTATATTAAATACTATATCAGGTTTTCCCATAGCTACTAAATTTGATCCAGATTACTTATTTAGTAATTTAGTATTAAGTAATTACTTAAAAGAAATAAATAAACAAATTGAACAAAATAGAGAAAATAATAATATCAATTTGCAAAACTATGAAAACAATATATTAAATAAGCTATTACTAAATATAATGTCAAAAGATACAAATTTACAAAAAGTTTTATATGATTACAATAATTATAAAAATATAATAAAAGAGGATGTTTTAAAAGATGCTTTACTAAATGTAATAAATACTTTTTACGGGGCTAGTACATATTATCTTGATTTTGAAAACTAATTTTTTAAATACTGAATAAAAAATGTTGAATAAAAGAGGATTTATTAAGTAAAAATAGAAAAATAAAAGTGTAATTTACTAATTCTTAGTAGGAGGTGTATTTTTATTCGATATAAATTTAAGTGAAAAATAAAAATTAAAGAAGGAGGGTATATAGGAGTGATTGAAAAAGAGTTAACAAATAATAAATATTCTAAATCATCAAAGGTTCAAAATGTTCCAGTTATTCCTACTTTAGGTAGACATATAATAGTAGAGTTATCAGGGTGTTTAGAGGAAACAATTAATGATTTGTCAAAAGTCGAAGCTTTAATGAATGAAGCTGCTAAAAAAGCTAACGCTACTATTATAAAGAGTGTTTTCCATAAGTTTTCTCCAATGGGAGTTAGTGGGGTCGTTGTTATATCTGAATCCCATCTATCTATCCATACTTGGCCAGAGTTAGGGTACGCTGCTATAGACATCTATACCTGCGGATCCAATACTAAACCATTTAAAGCTTGTTATTTTTTAGCCCAAAAATTCAAAGCTAAAAAAATTAAAGCTACTTATATAATAAGAGGAATAGAAAAGAAATCAAAGAATAAGGAATATAATTTTTATACCCATAAAATAAAGATGATGGAAGGGAATGTTAATACCTTAAAAATATTACCCACCCTTGTAAAAAAAATCCAAAATAATGGGAATAATCATAAAAAAGAAAAAAAAGAAGATAATAATATGTTATTATTGGTAGGTGAAAAATAATGACATTGTTTTTACCAATGGATGATTACCAAAAATTTAATGAGTCTCTACCTTTACAGTGGTTATGGTATTATGAATATCATAGCCCTTATGAAATACATTCTCATGCTGTCAAAAATGTGTTAATAAGAACAAAAAGCAAATACCAGCAAATAGATGTGATAGATACCTTTAATAGTGGTAAATTATTGATATTAAATAGTGAGCCTCAATCAGCACAAGTAGATGAGTATATTTATCACGAAGCTTTAGTTCATCCAGCAATGATTGTTGCTAAAAAAATTGATAATGTTCTAATAATTGGAGGTGGAGAAGGAGCCACTTTAAGAGAAGTAGTTAAGTACAAAGGCGTTAAAAAGATAATTATGGTTGATATAGATGAAGATTTACACAAAGTAGCTAAAGAATATTTAAAAGAATGGCATCAAGATTCATTTAATGATAGTAGAGTTACTATTATATTTGATGATATTAAAAATTATGTTGATAAAGCTATAGAAAATAATGAAAAATTTGATGTTATTATCTCAGATCTAAACGAGCCTACAGGTAGCACTCCTGCATTTAAAATATACACTCCAGATTTTATTGAAAAAATCTTAAAAATATCAAGTGAAAATTTAATTATGGTTTTACAAGCATCTGATTTAAAAGATATACTATTTTGGGAATATAGGCAAGATAAAGAATATCCTATTATTTTTGAACATTTTGAATTATTTTATAAATATTTTAAGGACGTGTTACTATATCATGCTTTTATACCTTCTTTCTTTAGTGACTGGGCTTTTATTATTGCATCTAAATCTACTATATCTTTTGATGTAAATAATATTGATAATATAATAAATCAAAGAGTTTCTGGTGAATTAAAATTTTACGACTCAGAAACTCATCAATTACTATTTTCTTTACCTAAATTTGTTAGAAAAGTTTTAAAAAAATTTAGTAATAAAAAAGAGGGAGTGGAAATCATATGAAAAAAAACATTCATCCAACAGTTTACGAAACCACAGTTGTATGTGGTTGTGGAAACACTTTTAAAACTATTTCTACTAAGAAAGAATTGAAAGTAGAAATTTGTTCTAATTGTCATCCGTTTTATTTAGGCCAAACTACTACTACAGTAGAAGCTAAAGGTAGAATTGAAAAATTCCTATCTAAATTCGGGGATAAATACAAAGATAGTATATTAAAGCAACACTCTAAATCTAAGCAAAAAACTAAAAAATAACTAATAAATGGATAATAAACAAAAATTGCCAAAAATTTTAAAAAAATACAAAATAGAATATATAACAGTTGCATTTATAGTATTTGCTTTTGTTGGAATTTTCTTATGTTTTATGTTTCCTCTTAATATAGCTATAGCTATCCTTTTACTAATTTTTATTTATGGATATTATCAACGGAAATTTAATATCAGTTTTAAAAAAGAATTAATTAATGATGTATTGATCAAAACATTAAAAGAGTATGATTTAAATGAATCTGATATATATTACTTACCTTCTATAAATAAAAATAAAATTAAAGATGAAAATAATTCGGTATTTAAAGATTCTTTAGCTAAATTAGATTATATTATAGAACAAATATATAACCACATTTTTCAAAAATATATTATTAATTTTTTTTTAAAACAATTTCAAGTACCAACATATGTTAGTGCTTTTTATGATGATATAGTACAGATAAATAAAATTAAAAATAATTACAACATAGAGGATATAATTAAACTTAACATAAATAAAGAAATACTAATAACAGATGTTAGCCTAGAGGTTATAATTGATTATATTACAAAGTATGATGTTTTAGAGAGTAAATATAAGTACTTTTCAGGATTACTAATATCATTTCCCTTAAGAAATATTTATATACCTAATCCTATATTAGTATTTTTTGTAAAGAATATTTTGAATGATCCTATTAATTTTATCAAAGCTAATTACGTAATTGATAAAAAATATGAAAATTTATTTAATTCTGATTTATTTAAATATTCTAAATATTCTAGCATTTCATTTAAAATAAACGAAATTTATAATGAAAATGAATATAAAATTCTAGATGAAGATATATTGTGTTATACTTCAAATTTAAATGAAATAGATAAATATAAAACAATAATTGATAATTTAATTATGAAGTATTATAAAGAAAATAAATATTATTTTTCGTTTTTTGTTATATATGAAGATAAGTTGTATAATTTCCTTCATTATGAAGATTTAAATATAAAAAACAAGGATTTATTTCATGTTCCAAATTTTTTAAATATTAAAGAAGATGAAATAAAAGAATTAGAACAAAAATATCAACAAGAATTTAAAAAAATACTTAACATTATTTTTAATTGATAAAATTAAAATGAGTTAGAAAAGAATGAAAATTATGGATAAGGAATGAAAATTATGGATAAAGAATTAGAATATTTAGGAATTCATAGAAGTATAGAACCCAAACACATTTTACCTCAAGCTGCTTATAAGGTCGATAATTCATTACCAATAAAAGATAGTGAAATATTATTTGAATTAGATTCTTTAAATATAGATTCAGCATCCTTTTATCAACTTAAAAGTAGTTTAAATAATGATAAAGATTTAATAAAAAAAGAAATATTGAAAATAGTAAGAGAAAGAGGAAAAATGCATAACCCAATTACTAATTCAGGAGGTGTTTTTCTAGGTAGAATAAAAGAAATTGGAAAAAACTATAAAAATAAAGACTTAAAAGTAGGAAGCAAAGTAATTTCACTAACATCTTTAACTTATACTCCATTATACTTAGAAGATATAATTGATATTAATTTAGATACTAATAGTGTATATGTAAAAGGGTATGCGATATTGTTTTATAATAGCCCATTCTCTGTAATAGATGGGATAAATATAGAGGAAGAAGTATTGATGATGGTATTAGATGTAGCAGGTGCTCCTGCTTATGCAGCTAAATATTCTAAAGTAGGTAATATAGTTATAATATTAGGGGGAGGAAAGTCTGGGGTTTTATCAGCTTATCAAGCTTACTTAAGAGTTAAACCTACAGGAAAAGTATTTATATTAACTAAAGAACAAGAAGAAGTAGAAAAATTATCAGAATTAGGTATAGCAGATAAGGTCATAAAATGCGATGCCACTGATCCTATAAATACATTAAAAGAATATTTAAAACATAATAATGAATTAGCTGATTTGGTTATAAATTGTACAAATGTAGGTAATACTGAAGCTACTTCAATTCTTTTAGCTAAAGATCAAGGGAAAGTTATTTTCTTTTCAATGGCTACTTCATTTACTCAAGCAGCATTACAAGCAGAAGGTATAGCTAAAAATGTCGAATTAATAATAGGGAATGGATATTATCCAGGACATGATAAAATTGCTATAGACTCCCTCTTAAAAAACCAAAAAATATACCAATTTTTTAAAAATAAGATAAAAAAATAAAAATCTTAAAATATAATAAATTATGAAAAAAATAAATAAAAATACCTATAAAATCCATCTGGTTAATATTTCTGCTTTAATTAATTTGAAAAAGATAGATGAATGTCAAGACTATATAACAAATATTTTTGATTTAGAATTAGATGAATCTGAAATAATATTCTTTGAATCAATCTTGGAAATACTTAATTTAATTAAAGAAATAAAAAATCAACATTATAAAGATTATAAAAATTTAGCAACTATTGAAGCTAAATTATCTAAAATTAATGAAAATATAGAAAAATTAAAAACATTTGATAAAATAATAGAAAAAGAATTTATTGAAGAATTAATAAATACTTTATTTTCTACAAGAGATTATAAGTTATCTAGATTTTTTATAAACTGGCAAACCTTAATATAGTTTAAAATAGAGCATAAACATGAATTTAGTAGAAAAAGCATTGAGAATAGCCGTATTATATCATAAAGATCAAAAAAGGAAAGTAGATAATTTACCTTATATAGTGCATCCTGTTATGGTTGCTTTAAAATTAGCTAAATATGGATTTGATGATGTGGTAATCGCTGCTGCTTTGGTACATGATATCCTAGAAGATACTGATTTTACTAAGGAAAATTTAGAAAAGGAATTAGGTCCTAAAGTATTAGAAATAGTTGAATCAATTAGCCATGATGATAATATAAAAGATTGGGTTGAAAGAAAAAAAAGATACATACAAAAAGTAAGAAATGCTTCTTTTGAAGCTAAAATAGTGTCTATTGCAGATAAAATACATAATTTAGAGAGTTTATTAATAGCTTATGAACAATTAGGGCCATCTGTTTGGGATAAATTTAATACTACCAAAGATAAAAAAATATGGGCAGAAAATGAATTATTAAAAATGTATAAAGAAACTTTAAATCATCCTTTAGTAATTGAATACCAAAATTTAGTCAATAAAATTAATCAATTATAACTAAAAGAAAGAAGGAAAAATTAATAAAAAAAATTAATCTAATAATAGAAAACAAATCTAAAAGGAATATGAATTTATGATTAAAGGAATATCTAATTTCTTTTATAGAATAACTAATGGTAATAATAATGAAATAACTAGAAACAATAATACCATCGGACCAAACAATAAAAATTATAATAATAATACTATAGAAAATACTATAGAAAATAATGAAGAAAATTTGGAAATACATCAAATAGATAGTTATAATAAGGTTAATAATAATGCAATTCAAACATTTCATGATGAAGCAGCTGTAGAAGTTAGTGTAGGTGTTGAAGGAAAATCTATTGAAGATAAAATTAATATACTAAAATATATAATGTATGATAAAACAATTAGCGTTAAAAATTATGTAATAGAAGGTAATTTTAAGGTTGATTACGCTGATTATACTTCTATTACTATACATATAAATGGTAAGAAAGAGACAATAAGTGATAATGATTCACAACAAGATAGCAAGCCTCCTAATTTAGATAACAATCTTTCAGATGATGGTTATATTATCTCAAATAATGGAGTAAATAACAAACATAATAATGAAAATATAAATAATAAAAATAATAATAACCGTATTACTTTTAAAGCATTGATGGAAGCAGTATATCTTATCTCTGGAAGAACTAATAATAATAACAAGCTTAAAATATTTGAAATTATAAATAAAAAATGAAATCTTTTTTAAAAATGTATATAGAAAATGAATTAAAGTTTTTAAGGGACCCTAAAAATTCTAAATTGAAAGATCTTATAAATATAATCCAAAATCCAGATATATATATCCAAACTTTAGAATTAGAAAACAGAATAAAGGATATAGCAATATTAGGGATAGGGTGGGATAGTAGTACCGCTGGAAAACCAGGAGCTAGATTTGCTCCTAAATATCTTATAGATAAGCTATTAACCTTATCATTATATACCCAAGATTTTGATAAAACAATAGATTTTTTAGGATTCCTTAAAATCATATTATCTAATAAGGAACTAACTTTTTATAATATAAAGCACATTACCAATAAATTACTAAAAGTATATAGAACCAATATTTTTTTAGGTGGAGATCATAGCATAACCAATCCAATATTGGAAAGCTTTTTAAGTAAATATAATAACCTAAATTTGATAGTATTTGATAGTCATTTTGATTTAAGGGAAATAGAAGAGGGTTTAAGTGGAGGTACTTACCTAATTGATACTATTAAGTATTCAGTCAAAAATAATTTTAACCTAAATGTAGTTATCTTAGGGATTAAAGAAAGTGCTAATCCATATTATTTATTTAAAAACGCCCAAAAATATAATGTTAAATTTTTAAGAGCATTCGATTTACTTAATAATAGAAATTTAGCTATTGATTTTATTGATAAAAATATAGATAAGAACTATCCTACTTATGTAAGTTTAGATGTAGATAGCATAGATAGTACTTTTATTGATAGCGTTAATTCCGCTTATGGAGTTAATCTAAAACCTTTTGATGTAATTTATATTATTGACTTTATAAAGAAAAATTATAAATTAGTAGGAATGGATATAGTAGAGTTTAACCCATTAGTAGGTAATTTAGATAAATCTCTTAATAATTTAGTTGAAATCCTTTATTACTTTCTTTTTAATTAATTATTTAATTTAATTTAAATAGTTAAATGAATTCATTTATTTATTCTTTAGTAAATAATTTCTCATTAATAACTAATATTATATTTGGTAATGATAAATGTATAGTTTGTAATAAATTTTGCTTTTATAGTATTTGTGAATCCTGTAAATCTAATATTACTGCTAATTATATTTCTTACTTTAAAGTAGATCAAACAAATTTTTACCATTTTGACAAATTATATTTTAATGATGTATATTCTGTTAGTAATTATTCTAATTTACTCCCCTTAATAAGAGAATATAAATTTAATAACAAGATTTATTTATCTTTATTTTTAAGTTCTTTAGTTAGAAACTTAGTAAATAAATACTCCTTAGAATTTGATCTAATAGTAAATGTGCCCAATCATGATTTTTTTCAATATACTTTTTATTTATCACTAAATTTATCAAGAATATATAAAAAGCCTCTTTTTAATATAATATCACTTTCAGATAATTATCAAAAACAACATTTCATAGAAAATAAAACAGAGAGAATAAGAAATGTTAAAAATAAATACAAAATAAAGAATTTAAACAAAGCAAATAAAATTTTAAATAAACTTTGTTTAAAATTAAATAAGGATAAGCTAAATATTTTGTTAGTAGATGATATAATAAAGACTGGGGCAACAGTTAACGAAATCTCAAAGTTAATAAAAAATAATTTTAAATTAATAAATAATATAATTGTAGTATCATTAGCTAAAGCTTGAATTAAGTTAATGAATATATATCTACATAACTACATAACTAAGGTATATAAAATAATTAATTTAATTAATATCTTGTAATAAAGGTAAATAAATACTTAAAAAAGAAATAGTTATTAAGAACCCTAAAAACAAAACACTCAATACAATAATAAAAACTAATATCTTGAAAAATCTAGCTTTAAGAGAGTTTGTAGCTTCAGAATGTAATCTATTACCTAATTTTATTAATTCATCATCTATATTACCTGTACTAAAGCTATTTACTAAAAGTAAATGGTAGTCCTTAGGAAAAACAAGAAATATTTTATTAGCTATATTTAAATTAAATTCAGTAAAATTGTTAGTATGGTTTTTAAAATCTTTATAAATTAATTCTTTTAAAATAGAATTTTCTATAGTTAAAACAGATATGTGAAGTGCTAAAGGAATAGGTAGAGCACTCCTTATTAAATTCCCAATAATTATCATTAAATTAGATAAAATTAAATTCCTGTACGGCTTTCCTAAAATATAATACTCAAAAATATCTAAAAAAATATTTCTAAAAGATAACAAAATTGCAAGCAAAACAATTAAAATAAATAAAATAGAAATACTGGTAAAATTTAATAAACTATTTAGATTTTTAATAAATGTTGTAAAATTATTTTGAGTATTAATATCCTGTAAAACAATTAAAAAAACATTATTGAAAATGAATTTAAAAAGTAAAATCCCTAAGATTATTAAGAATAAAACAAATAAAATGTAGATTTTATATATTTTAGTTTCTTGCTTAATTTTTTCAAAGTTTTCAAGAATATTTATTAAAGCTGATATTAATTCAATAATAGTTCCACTTTTTTCTCCTGCCTCCAATATATAAGATACATAATCAGGAACAATATTATTTTTTCTTAATGAAATACTTAGAGGTATTTTATTATTAATTGTATCGTTTTCTATTTTTAATCCAATATTCTTAAAAATAAATGAACTTTTTAGATTATTTACTATGTTACCTACAAGCAATCCTGTATTAAAAGAATCTTTTAAATATTCTAAAAAATTAATTAAAATTTTACCTTTTAACATTTCAATTATTTATTCAAAAAAATAAAAAAGATAAATATTGAAAACAAGCCGCACTAAAAAAAGAAAATGAACGCCCCCTACCACAAAACAATAGTTATTTTAGTTAGTTAAATTAGTTAAGTTACTTAAGTTATTTAATTTCTACTTTAGCACCAGCTTCTTCTAATTTCTTCTTAATTTGTTCAGCTTCCTCTTTAGTTACTCCTTCTTTTAAAGGTTTAGGAACACTTTCTACAAAGTCTTTTGCTTCTTTAAGTTGCATATTGGTTAATTCCCTTACAACTTTAAGAACATTTAATTTTTTATCAGCAGGTACTTCTTTAACAATAACATCAAAAGAAGTTTTTTCTTCTTTTTCTTCAGCAGCAGCTGTACCAGCTGCTCCTGGCATCATAGCAGGTGCAAAAGCTACAGGAGCACTTGCTTGTACCCCAAATTTGTCTTCTATTGCTTTTATTAAATCCACTAATTCTAATACTGTCATATTTGAAATAGCTTCTATTATTTGATCTTTAGTAACAGTACTCATTTTTTTACCTCCTTTTTACTTAATTACTTATAATATTTATAATTCTATATTATTATAATTTAACGCTTTTATATTACTTACCTTCTTTTTTTTCTTTAACAGCATTTAAAGCCCATACTAACTTATTTAAAACATTCTTTAAAACTACAGCGAAATTGGTTATAGGAGCTTTCATAGTACCTAATAACTGAGCTAATAATACCTCTTTAGGTGGTAGATTAGCTAATTTCTTAACTTCTTCAGCTGAAATCAGCTTCCCATTAAGAATACCAAAAGCAATTTCTGGAACATCTTCTTTTATATTTTTTTCCTTTTTAAAGTATGAAATGATTTCATTAATTTTTTTAGCTAAACTAATAGGATCTTTTTTAGTGTAATTTATAATTAAAGCCCCTCTCATTTTTGGAGCAATTTCTTTTAAATTGCTTTCCTCCAATGCTATTTTTAATATACTATTTCTAATTACTTTTATATCTCCACCTATTTCCTCTATATCTAAATTATACTTAACTAAATCTGTTGCTTTTAATGAAATATTTTCTTTTTGATATCTAGTAAAAATAATTATTGAAGAATTATTTATAATATCTTTAGCAGTTTCTAATAATTTAGTTTTATCGGGATTTATTTTAGGAGAATAATCAGCTTTTTTTTGTCTTGGCTTTTCTTTTAATAACATCTTTAATATTCCCCCTCCTAATTAGTAAAACCTATATTATAATAATTCTAAATTATTTTATATTTTCCTTTTATATTTCCATAATACTTTCCCATTACAATAAAATAAAAAAACAATATAAATAAAATTTAACAAAAGGAATAATACTTAGATTTTTATCAAGAACTCTAAAATCATTTCTTCATTCTCTTACAGATGCTCATTGAAAGCTGCTCGTAATTGTTTCAAATACTGCTGATAATTTTAGTATTTTTAGACCAACTAAAGTTGCGTTAGCACCTTTGTTAAAAGTTTGTATTAAATAATATATGAAATATAAGTTAGAGTTTTACTTTTTTATGAATTTGATAAAACTCTAACTCTTCTTTTTTTTTGAAGCATTTGTTATCATATTTAGATATTTTTAAAAATAATTTCTTTTAGTACTTCTAGTTTAGTGGAGATTCTAGCATCTATTTTACCGAAATTAGTTTCTATGATACATCCTCCCTTTTCTATCCTACTATCTGGAGCTATATTTATATTCTCTACATCCTCTACTAAATTTTTTAATTTTTCTTTAGAAAGTCTTACATATTCTATTTCATTAGGATTAATCCAAATGGTTATATTTTTAGCTTGCTCTATTTTAGGAAGTAATTCTATTAGGTAATTAGATACCAATTCGGGTTCTTCTTCTATTTTTTTATTGATAACTTTTTCGGCTACTTTTATAGCCAATTCTACAATATCTTTTTCCATTTCTTTTACTAATGATTCTTTTAAATTTAATATGTTTTTTATTTGCTCTTGTAACTCATTAATTTTTTGTTGATATTCTTGTTCTAATTTGTTTTTAACTTCATTATATCCTTGAGAATACCCTTGATTATAAGCTTGTTCCAATATTTGTTGGGCTTTATTTTGAGCCTCTTGAATAGCTTTATTAACTATCTCTTGAGCTTTAATATTAGCTTGATTTATTATCTCTGATTTCGTATTTTCTACTTCTTTTATTTTTTCTTCTAATTCTAATTGCTTTTGTTGCAATTGCTTATTGAGTTCTTGGTATTTGTTTTTTTCTTCCTCTAATTCTAAGTTTAAAGCACTTGTACTTACTATTTGAATATCCTCATTTAACCCTTCTTCCTTTTGGACAATAGAAACTGGTTCATTTATACTCCCTTTTTTTATTACTTTACTAAAAACAGGAGTTTCTAACTTAGTAACATTTAATTCTAAATCACTATATTTTAAACTATCAGATTTTATTACCTTTGAACCTATTATTTTTGATTCTTTTATGTTAGTATCTTCTAAATTTTTTGAATTTTCTATTTGATTTGTTTGATTATCTATATTTTTTACCTCTTCATTTATATTTTTATTTTTCTTTATTAACCCCATCCTACTATTATTTTATAATTTTTTCAATATTAATCCTTTATCCTAAAGAGATATTTTAAAGATATATTTAAAATTTATTAATTAATTGGTATATCAACGTAATAATTTAAGCTGTAATTTTTATTTCTAAAGGTAAAGTTTGTATTTAAATTAACTCTTATCATATTTCCTACTTTGGAAAATGATAAATTAGCATCATTGACTTCTTTTATAGCCGGTAAAATTATTTCCTTATTTTCTATTTGCTCAAAAGATTCATAAGTATTATTTCTATTTCTATCCCAAAAAGTTTTTTTATTAAGTTTAAATAAAACACTTTTATTTTGTAAATTTTTTGATACTGTTATATCTACCATGTAAATATCAAAAGCCAAAGGATTTTCCGAAATATGAGTAGTTAAAAATTGAATATTATTGTTACTTAGATTTAAAATAGTAGATATCTCTTGATTTGGATTGGAATTCTTAGATATTTCATTAACTATTCTTACTAATGCCAATTTACAATCATTGGAAATAGTATATTTTATAGAAATTACTTTAAGGAATTTATTTATTTGAATTGTAGCTAATGTAATTAAAAGTATAACAACTAATGCCAAAACTGAAGATACTATTAATTCTACTAATGTAAATCCTTTAATTTTTTTTTTGTTATTTAACATTTAATTTAATTTTTTTAAGTTTAAAATCATTTTAAGCTTTTTGAACCGTTTGATTTAAGATAAAATTCTTAATAAAATCTAAGACTTCATAGGGATTAGTTTGAGCATTAACTTTTCTATATATTTTAATAATTTTTCCAAGAGGATCTAGAATTATTGTATCTCTGGAAAACATTAGTTTACCTTCTACTTGAAAAATAGTAGCTAATTTCTTTTCTTTATCAGAAATTAAATGGATATTTAAATTATATTTCTTAGCAAACTTTTGATGAGAATCTAAAGAATCTCTACTAACTCCAACTATTTGTACATTTAATTTTTCAAATTCTTCCTTAAGGTTAGTAAAATTTATTCCTTGTTTAGTACAACCCGGAGTATCATCCTTAGGATAAAAATACAAAACTGTATATTTTTTACCATCCCCTATCGTAATTTTTTCTCCATTGTGATCTATTAGTTCCATTTTAGGAATTATATCTCCTTCCTTTATCATTTTTTTATTCACCTCCTAAATTTAATTAATCTTCTAAAGAATTTAATTTAATAATATACTCTTTTTTATATGTTAAATCTTTAAAGTAGAGATTGTTATATTTTAAAATTAATTTAATATTTTTTACTAATAGATTTTTAGGAAGTTTTACTGAAAGAGAATTAGAAGAAGTAAAATAAATAAAAAGATTTTTATTATCATCTGTTTTAGCTTCTACCTGTACAAATTCACTTAAATTATAATAAAATAATATATAAAAAATATTATAATCTTTAAACTCAAACAATTTAGTTCTAAATATTTCAGGAAATTGATAAACATAATCCTTAAAAGGCTTAAGGTTAACTTCATAAACAATATTATCTACTATTTTAAAATAATAATAACTGTTATTATTTACATTCTCAATTAAGTTTTGATATAGTTCATTTGTTATATAAAATCTTTCATTTGTTGATAAGAATATAAAAGGTTTTGATACTATAGTAGGTTTAGAAATATACCTTATAATACCTTCCCTAAATTTAATATCATCAGATTTTACTACATCTAAAAACAAATATAAAAACAAAAATAAATTAAATAAAATAAATAAAATTTTTATATTATTATTCCTGATTTGTCTTATATACCTGCTCATTTATATTCAGTAACTCATTAAAATTTAATAATAATATACTTATCCCTGAAATAATTAAATCTAATTCATTAATAACTTCCACTAATTTTTGTTTTTGGATTTTTAATAAGCTATGTTTATAATTGTATCCGACTTTTGAATAGCTTAAATTTAATATTTCATAAATGTTATTAATTATTGTTAATATATTGTTAATTATAGTATAAAACAGATTAATGTTTTCAAAATAAAGCTCATCTATGTTATTTTTATACACAAAAATACCTTTATAATAAAGATTTAAATAATTTACAATAGGATTTAGAAGTTCATTATAATCTGATATTAATTTTTCAATATTAAAATTTATTTGGTTTATATTTGATATTTCTATGTTATCTAAATGAACAAGATCATATAAACTATTTTTAAGATTTTCCATAGAATTTATAAATTGCTCCATGTTAAATTAAGTTTTATTTTAATTGTTTTAACTAGTTACCAAATAATTTGATTTATAAAGTGTAGCATAATAATTTAAATTATAAAAATTATAGATTCTAAGGAGTTCATTGTATTTAGAATTTCTTTCACTTCTTGCTGGTGCTCCCGTTTTTATAAAATACGAATTATTTGTTGCTAAATGAGATATTGTATTATCTTCAGTTTCTCCTGATCTATGTGATATTATAGTTTTATATCCATTTTTATTTGCCAAAGAAATAGCTTTTATAGTTTCACTTAAAGTACCTATTTGATTCAATTTAATTAAAACAGCATTAGCTACATTATTATTTATCCCTTTTTCTATCCTCTCTATATTGGTTACAAAAATATCATCCCCTACTATTAGTATTTTATTTTTATACTTATTAGTAAATTCTTTCCACGCTTCCCAATCATTTTCATCAAAAGGATCCTCTATTGAAAATATCGGATAACTTGAAATTAATTTTTCATAAACATTAATTAATTCTTTATGATTTATAGGGTTTTTTAAATAGATGTATTTATTATCTTTAAAAAATGAACTTGCTGCTACATCTATAGAAATATAAAAATCTTTACCAACTTTATAACCACTTTTTTCTATAGCAGCTATTATAAATTCACAAGCTTTAAACGGAGAATCTATTCTAGGAGCAAACCCACCTTCATCTCCTACACTAACACTTAAATTATTTTCCTTTAATATTTTTTTTAAACTATTATATACTTCACTACTTGCTTTTATAGCATTAGAAAAATCCTCAAATCCTAATGGAACTATCATAAACTCTTGAAAATCTAAATCATTATCTGCATGAACCCCACCATTTATTATATTCATCATAGGAATAGGTAAGTAATATTCATAACTCTTAGTCCAAAAAGATAAGTATTTAAAAAATGGCATATCATAAGATTTAGCAACAGCTTTTGCTATAGCTACCGATACCCCTAAAATAGCGTTTGCTCCCAAATTTGATTTATTCTTAGTACCATCTAATTCTATTAACTTCCTATCTACTTCAAATATATCATCTACATGAGTATTATAAAGATGATCCAAAATATAGGAAACATTTTTAATAGCTTTATTAACCCCTTTACCATGAAAATCTTTTTCGTTATCTCTAAGCTCTAAAGCTTCAAATTCACCTGTAGATGCTCCTGATGGTACTATAAAACTATCTACAAATATATCCCCTTTCCTTTGAACATATGCAAAAACTTCTACAGTAGGATTTGATCTACTATCTAATACCCATATAGCTTTTAAATCCTTTAAGATTGGCCTAAACATTAACCTCACCTCTTTTTATTTATTATAATTATATAATTATATTATATTTAACTATACAATTCAATAATATCTTTAGGTATGTATTTTTTCAATTTAATTAAAGCTTTATTTAGAATTTGTCTAATTCTTTCTTTTGATAATCTTTTACCATAAACAGTAAAATATAAATCAGTTAATTCATTTAGATTAAGTGGTCTTTTATCAAGAATACCAAATGATGAAACAACTAATAGTTTTTCTTCATTATCCAAATAAGTATTAATGTACTCTAAGATTTTAGATTTTAGATATGATTTATTAAATAAATTCTCTGGAGATTCTTCTATTTTATTTTCAATATAATCTTCAAATGTTCTATTACCTTCATCATATTTAAAATCCTGTAAAGATATTTCTATTTTATAATTACTTAATTTTAATATCTTAGAATATTTATTAACTAATTCTTTTATTTTTAATTTATATCTTTTTTTAAAAATTTGGTCATTAGGAGTAATATTTTCCTCTTGTAGTAATTCCTTAGTAATAGTATCTTTAAATAAGTATTCTATTACTTCTTCTAATGATACTTTTCTATTATATTTATTTTCTAAAAACATTTTAGTCTTTATTATTTTTTGATATTCTGTATATATAGACAATGGAACTTTTAAAAGATTATCTTGATTATAATTGGTTTTAAATAGGGAATGATAAATCCAGTAAGTAGCATATGTAGAGAATCTAACATTATAATTGAGATCAAATCTTTCTATTGCTTCTAATGCCGCTGCTATACCCTCAGAAATATATTCTGAATATTCTAAATTCTTACCTATTAAACTTTTATATATCTTTATTATAAAAGGAAAAATAATAGAGATTAGTAAAATTTTAGCTTGATAATTTCCTTCTTTTGCATCTTTTATTATTTCCCTTTCTAAATCCAATGGTATATTTTTAAACCTTTGATAATTATCTATTAACCAATTATAATTATTAAAAGATCCTAGCTTGAGTTTTTTGTATATCTCCTCTTTATTTGTTGTTATATTAGAAAAAGTAGAATCTTCTTTAAAAATATCTTCTTCAGTTATATTCTTTAATAAATTTACTAATGGATCTTTTTTTGATTTTTTCAAAAACTCAGAATTATTTAAAGTCTTTTTACTTTTATTAATATTAATTTTATCATTTTGATCACTCTTTTTAGGCATCTTCATATTTATATTTATATCTTTTAAATAAAAAACCTTTTATCTATTTAATTTATCTAAGAAATCATTAATATTTTTTACTAATAAATTTATTTCATTTAAAGAGAATTCTTTTTGCTTACCTGTTTTTAGATTTTTAATTTGGAATATATTTTTTTCTATTTCTTGCTCCCCTATAAATATAATATAATCTAAATCCATATTATTAGCTAATTTCAAAGCAGATTTTAAGCTATTATCTATACTAAAATAAAATGAATAATTATCTTTTAATAAATTTGCATTAGTATTTATATTTTCAATTGTGCTTAATAAATACTTAAAAATACCTAATCCCTTTTGCTCAGATATTAAACTAAATAAAATTTTTATCATATTAAATGATTTTTGGGGATTATAATTATTGATAATAAGAGTTAATCTTTCTAAACCACCTGCAAATCCACAACCCGCTATATTATAATTATTATCAATAAAATTAGCTAAGTAATCGTATCTTCCACCTCCTGCTAAATCTATTGTATTATTATCTAATATCGTTTTTACCTCAAAAACTGTCCTATTATAATAATCTAAACCTCTTACTAAGTAATTATCTATTACAAAATTTATATTGTTCATTTTTAATAAATTTAATAAATTTTCAAAATGATTTTTACATTCTAAACATAAATAATCAACTGATTTTGGAGCATTCAATGAAATATTCCTACAAACCATATTCTTACAATCTAAAATCCTTAATACATTTGAATTTAATCTTTTTTGACAATCCTGACATAGATCTTTTTCATAATTAACAAAATATTCATATAATTTTTGTTTGTAATTTGGTCTACAATTATTACAACCTATTGAATTAATGTGTATTTTAAATTCTATATTTTTTATATTAAAATTATTAAAAATATACCTATATAAATTTTGAGTTAAAAATATTATTTCAAAATCAGCCAAAAATGAAGGATTACCTAAGTATTCTATTCCAAATTGCGTAGCCTGCCTAAATCTACCTAATTGTGGCCTTTCGTATCTAAATATAGGTCCAATGTAATAAAACTTTAAATGATTATTATTATATAATCTATTTTGAATAACAGCTCTAACAACTGAAGCAGTTAGTTCTGGCCTTAAAACCAAGTCCCTCCCTTTTTTATCTTTAAACTCATACATTTCTTTTAATACAATATCACTTGTATCTCCTACACTTCTCTTAAAAAGCTCTGATTTCTCAAATATTGGAGTCTCTATTAATTTATATCCAAAAATTTTTAAATATTCCGAAATTAGTTTTATTATTTTTTCTCTTAATATGCTCTCAGGTGGGATAAAATCATTAGTACCTCTTGGTCTTTCTATCATCTTTACTCCTTTAATCAAAATTTAATAAAGTTCCTTCTAACCCCCATAAGTAACTCTTTGTTACTCTTACTTTAACAAACTTACCTACTAAATCTTTTTCAATTTTATCAAATACTACTATTTTATTGGTTTCTGTTCTACCTTCGAGTTTATTAGGATTCTTTTCACTTTCTCCTTCTACCAAAATTTCTAATTCTTTTCCTACATATTCTCTATTCTTTTCAATAGTTATTTCATTTTGAACAGATATTAATTCATATAATCTTTTTAATCTTTCTTTTAGAGGTAATTGTGGATAAGTAGCAGCTTTGGTTCCTTCCCTTTCACTATAAGCAAACATAAAAGCTTGATCAAATCTTACTTGTTTTACTATACTTAAAGTATCTTGAAATTGTTCATCAGTTTCATAAGGAAAACCTACTATAATATCGGTAGATAGCGCAATATTTGGACATAACTCCCTAAATTTATAAACTACTTCCAAAAATTTTTCTACAGTATATCTTCTTGCCATTCTTCTTAATATTTCATTGTTTCCACTTTGTAAAGGCAGATGCA
>JAPYWL010000057.1 GCA_028276365.1 Deltaproteobacteria bacterium
TATCAGCGTAATCTAATTCACTTCCTGCAGGTAATCCTATTCCTAATTTTGTTAAAATAATTGAATCATTTATTTTTTTTATCTTTTTAGAGATATAGTTTATAGTAGTTTCTCCTTCTAAGGTAGTGGGTAAAGCAAATATTACTTCTGTTATTTTTTCTGCTTCTATCCTTTTAAGTAGTTTTTCTATAGTTAATTTTTCGGGGGTTATATTTTCTATTGGATTTATTAAACCTTTTAATACATGATATTTCCCAAAGTACGAATTAGTTTCTTCTATATGAATTACATCTTTTATATTCGATACTACGCATATTTTATTTTCCCTTTCCTTACTTATACAAATCTTACAGGGATTGATATTTCTCATTGTTATAGAATAACAATTAGAGCATTCAATTATATTATTTTTAAGGTTTGATATAGCGTTAATTATTTCTTTAAATAGATCTGATTCATCAGATACTAAAAAAAAAGTTATTTTTTCTGCTGTTTTATAACCTATTGATGGTAATTTTTGTAAAACCTCTATTAATTCTTTTATTTCTTCAAACATCTTTTAGGTTTATATTTCTAATTTAGAATATGAGTATATAAATAGAATAACTCCTATAGTTATATAGCTATCTGCTAAGTTAAATATTGGAAGATTTAAAAGAGATATCCAATCTACTACTTTTGAATATTTTATTCTATCTATTAAATTTCCTAAAGTGCCACTTATTATAAATAAAATAGAAAAATTGAATAAGTTAATCAGAAATTTATTTTTTTGGTTATCTGCTAAGTAGTATATTTTTTTATTAAACTTAAAGAAAAAATACACTAAGAAAATACAAACAATACTTCCAATAATAATATATGTTTCATTATTAAATAGCTTAATACCAAAAGCACTACCTTCATTATAAACTAAGGTAAATCTTATATAATCATTTATAAATTTCATATAATCATTTAGTTTCAAATGGAATCCATTAACAGCTAAATTTTTAGTATATTGATCTAAAACTATTAAAAGAAATACTATAAATGTATATCCTACAAAATTTAGATATTTCATTTATATTTTTAATCTTCTTGTTTATTATCTTTATGATTAAAATTGTAATTTTGTGAATAAAAATGTATTATTAATAATCCCCAAAGGCTTAAGAATAGGAATACGAAATTGGATAAATCTCTTAGTTTCTTTTGTTTTTCATAGGTTTTAGCTAAGCCCCAGGTTATAGCTGAAGTCCATAATCCATTTGATAAATGATAAGCTATAGATAAAGTAAATAATTTATAAATTATTAATCCTATTGGTTTTAAAGGATTTTTAAACCAGATATTTACTTTTTGGAATGTATAATCTCTTTTAGGTGGTATGTTCAAAGATTTTTTTATAAAATCTGGTAAGTATTCATTAAATCTTATTGTGATTAAATGAAATAATAAAGTAAATAATATAATATAAGCAGTTAATCTTTGTAATATGAATCTGTAGTTAGTTTCATATTTTAGATTATAATTTATTTTACTAGTTTTTAAAAGTATTAAACCGATAATTATATGTAAAGTTAAAGGAAGGTATATTCCAAATATTTCTATTAAAGGTAGGAGAGGAAATTTATGAATTTTTTCACTAAATTCATTTAGTTTTTTTGGATCTTTTGCTAAGGAATTATTTATATAATGAAATATAACAAACCCTCCTATAAATATTATACCTGTTATTGAATGAATTCTTTTAAATACTACATAAGGAATAGAATCTATAAAATCTGTTATTTTAGATGTTGTATTTTTTACTGTATTAACAAAATTAGTTAAAATACTATCCACTTTTTGAATATAATTTGATTCATTATTATATAAACTTTCTGTGGATACTATATTAGGATCTAAATTAGCTTTAATTTTATTTTCTTTATGTTTTTTTAATTTTTTATAAAGTATAAAACCTGTTAAAGTGCCTGCTCCTAAGATTAGTGGTATTAACATATTTTTTACTCCTTCCCTTATAACTATAATCCTTAAATTCTTTCTTTGGTTTTATATTTTTTATTTATACTTTTAACTATTTTATCCTTGTTAAAAAAATTAACAGTTTTTTGGGATTTTTAATTTAGAATTTTATATTTTTGTAAGCAATAATGATATTAAAGGAATATATAACCAGGAAGAAAAATAAAATAATAGCTATGGGAAATGATCTAAGAAATGATATAAAAAATAAAACCTTAGCTATAATTTTAATTATAATTTTATTATTCACAATAAGCATTTATAAGATAGATAATATATTTCTTAAGAAAGATTCAAAAAATTATAAAATAAAGGTTTATATATGTGGGGAGGTAGAAAATCCAGGAGTTTATGAACTAAATTATAATACAAGAATTCAAGATTTATTATTATTAGCGAAAGTAAAAAGTACTGCTGATTTAGAAACAATTAACTTAGCTAAAAAACTTAAAGACGAAGATTTTATAAGAATATACCCAAAAACAAATAGCTATCAAATAAAAATAAATATAAATCAAGCTAACATAGAAGAACTAACTAAGCTCCCTGGTATCTCCAAAAAAATAGCTATAGATATAATAGAATATCGAGAAAAATATGGAAACTTTACTAACTTATCTGAGCTACTCAAAATTAAAGGAATTACTATCCAAGACTTAGAAGAATTAAAAAAATATATAACATTCTAAAATAAATTAAAAATAAAATAAATTAAAAATAAAAAAAATAAAGGTTGCTAAAAGAAAATCCAGAATTAAAAACTTCATTCTATCTTATATTATTTTCCATTATTTTCTTATTTTTGATATTTTTAACTTCAAAATATGAGAATTTAACCTATATAAATATCCAAAAACCTAACACAAATTACTTTATTGCTTATAATGTAGAGTTTATAAAATGGTTAAATTATGATAAAATAAATTATTACATTAAAGCTCAAAACATATATACCCCTACTTTTGAATCCTACTTTGCTTTAGAAAATGCTAAATTTGTACTTTATCAAAAAAATAAAGATATCAAGGGGTATATATCTAATGCTTTAATTTACAAAAATTTAGCTTTTGGAAAAGGTAATAATATTGTAATTTCTTATAATTATTCCACCTTATATAGTCCCTACTTTAAAGTAAGATATAAAAATATCTTTCTATATAATTGCTACATAGATAATCAAATAAAAAATAAAAATCACAATGTTTTAATAAGATCTAATATCCCTTTGATAATAATTTATATTAGATAAAGTTAGGTATCCAGTTTTAACTACTTTCTTACTGATCAGTAAGTATAGAAGATTTTAATAAAACTTTATTGTAAAGAATTAGAAGGTATTAAACGTAATTTTCCTAAATATTGTTTAAAAGGAACTATTTAAAAATAATTATAAGTATTAAAAATTTAATAGATAAATTGCTAAAAAAGATTAAAATTTATTTAAATATATGTATCTAATGGTATATATCTAATGGGTAATAATTTATTTGTTGATAATTTATTTGTAAGGTATTCAAGATTAAATGAGGATCAATTAAGAGCGGTAAAAGAGATATATGGTCCTGTTTTGGTGATAGCTGGTCCTGGTAGTGGTAAAACTAATGTTATATCTTATAGAATCCACAATTTAGTTAAAAATCATAAAATTAATCCTGAAAAAATCTTGCTTCTTACTTTTACTAATAAAGCAGCTCAAGAAATGACTAAAAGAATAAAATTTTTATTTAATATAGATTTACCTTATGCTGGAACTTTCCATAGTATTATTATTAAGCTTGTTAAAGAATATCTTCAAAGGAAAATCCCTATTGAATCTACTACTTTTGATTTTGTTAATTATAAATTAAATTTAGTAGATGAAGAAGATAAATTAGAAATCCTAAAAACTATTATAAAATTATATAAATTTGATAAAAAATTTAAAATAAATATTTTAGATTTAGCTAATTATATATCTGCTGTAAAAAATAAGAAAGTAAATCTTAGTGGATTCTATCAAGAGTTATTTAATATTTATAACGATATATTAAGAAAACAGTATATGATAGATTTTGATGATTTATTAATGTTGGGAATCGAGATTTTTAATAATGAAAAAATAAAAAACAACCTTAAAAATAGGTTTAATTTTTTAATGGTAGATGAATTCCAGGATATTAATTATTTACAATTTGAGTTTTTAAGGAGATTTGAGGTAGATAATATTTTTGTGGTTGGTGATGATGATCAAAACATTTATTCTTTTAGGAATTCTGATTCTAAGTTTATTTTGGAATTTAGCAATTATTATAAAAATCCTGTTATTATTAAATTAAGTTATAATTATAGGAGCTATCAAGAGATTTTAAATTTTGCATTAAATACCATTAGATATGTTTCTTATAGGTATCCTAAGAATTTAATAGCTTTTAAAGGTAGTAATCCTGATTCTGTTTTTTTTAAAACTTTTAAAAATGAATCTCAAGAAGACAATTTTATTATTAATAAAATCAAGGAAATTTTTAATGAAAATAATAATTTTAAAAAAAGTACAGTTATTTTATGTAGAACCAATGAAATAGTAAAATATATGGAAAGATTACTAATTTCTAATTCTATACCTGCTAAAGCTATTGGGAGTTATAATTTTTTTAATCGAAAGGAAGTTAAAGATATTATTTCTTTACTTAAATTAGTTATTGATTTAAAGGATGATCTATCAATTATTAGAGTTGTTAAAAATTTTTTTAATTTTAAAAAGATTGATGAAATATATACTGATTCCTTAGAAGTAGGTAAAAATTTGGTTGATTATATTGAACTAAATTATATGAAACTAAATGATAAAATTATTAATATATGGGGATTTATTCAAGAAAAAATTAATAATATATTTTATTATAATAAAATAAGTGAGTGGATTAATAATTTTGTCTTTGAAATTAAAGAACATTTTGATTTTGATTATTTTAAGAAAAATAATAAAGATTTTTTTGATTTGTTTCTAAAATTTATTGATTCTTTTATAAGTAAAAATATAAGTAAAAAAGATGTTATAGATAAGCAAAAAGAAGAGGATTTAGAAAAAAGTAGAATTAATTTTATAGAAGATTTAGTAAATTATGTATCTTTAATAAGGGGTAATGATATAGAAATAGAGGATTTAGGTAATATAAAAAAGGTTATAATAATGACGATACATAGTGCTAAAGGATTAGAATTTGATCATGTTTTTATTCCAAAGGTAAGGGAAGGAATAATACCTCATTACAAAAGTGAAGATATTGATGAAGAATGTAGATTATTTTATGTAGCTATTACAAGAGCTAAAGAAAAATTATTTATAACTACTTCTAATCCAGTTTCAAGATTCTTATTAAATTATCTGAAATAACAAAATTATTCTAAATAGAATATCTTTATGATAGAATATTTTAAAGAATATAAAATTATCTCTAAGCTTAATATTCCTGATTTATTTTCTGATTATTATTTAGTTTTTAAAGATTCTAAGTATTATATATTAAGAATATTTAATCAGGATTTAAAAATTGAAAGTGAAATAATTGAAAATGTTAAAGATATAACTAATGACTTACAAAAGCATTTATGTGTTATATATGAATTTGATTTTTATGAGAAAAATTATTATCAAATTTTGGAATATCCTTCTTATGGAACTTTAACTAATTATATTGATAAAAAATTATTTAGTAATAATAGGATTGATAGGGATATATTGGATGAAATATTAAAGGAATTAGTTGAAGCACTAATTGATTTACATTCTAATGGCATTGCTGTCCTTTTATTTAATTCTGATAGTATTTTTATAAGGAATTTATCTAAATTAGATTTGGTATTTGTTAGTTTTAATTTACCACCATTAATTAATGAAGAATTATTTTTTGATAAGTTAATTAATAATTACAAATCTTTTTTAGCTCCTGAGAATTTAAATAATATTTTTTCTTTTGAATCAGATTATTACCAATTGGGAAAATTAATTTACAAAATCTTTAAGAAAAAGGATTATAATTTTAATGATTATGAATCAATAAAATTTGATATAGATATACCTATAGATTATAAAATATTGCTTTTAGGATTATTAAATAGTGAATATAAAAAAAGGTTTTATAATAATGAGTTAGCTTTATTTCTTAATAAAGATATAAATACCTTAATAGATAAATTAGCTTTTATAACAGATATTGATTATCCTTATATAAAAAATATCCCATTTGGAAATAATGTTTATAACAATTATAGGGAATTATATTTTAATTTTGTTAAGAGTAAAGAAAATTTTGAATTAGCTTTAAAGTTATTTTTTAATTACCTTATTGATAAATTGAGTTTAAAGGATTATAAAATTTTTAATGAGATTAACAAGGAGATAAAAACTAAAGAAGTTGTTTTTTCAGTTTTTATTTCTGTTAAATTAGAACAGTTTTATTTATATAATTTTTTAGTTGATATTAAGCTAATTAAAGAAATTTTAAAAGATCCTAAGCATCCTTTATACTCTTTTTTAAATAATTATATTAACTACTTATTTAATAATTCTTTTGAAGATTATAAAAATAGTATTTTTTATTTTTATTCAGTTTTTAGTAGATTATCAGGTATTACACTTAATTATTTAGAGAATTTTTTTTATAATATCCAAAACTTGGTCTTAGATTTAGATTTTGAATTTTATAGTAACTATTATCGTATAAAAAATAAAAACGAAATTTTTATTAAGTTTTTAAGTGATTTGGTTAATGATAAATTAATTATTTATAAAGATTTTGATGTTTTCAATACTAAAATTGATGTAGAGGTTTT
>JAPYWL010000012.1 GCA_028276365.1 Deltaproteobacteria bacterium
GATTATATAATTCAGTTAGTTTATTTTTAAAAAAATTATAATTAATAGGAATATTATCAAAAGAAAGGATTCTAATTTTTATTTTAGATTTAGAATTAAAATAAGCCTTAGCTACAAATTGATTATCCAAATAAAGATCAACTATCTCACCATCAGTTATATTATCATCAAAAGATTTAATATCCTCACTAAATCCCCATAAATACCCTACTTTTAATTTTTGATAAAATTTAGGTTTTATTTTTATTTTTTTCATTTTTTATCCTTTCAAATTTAATTTACTATTTATTAAAAAATTTTATTTCAAGCTTTAAAAACATTAGGATAATTCTTTTTAATTAAGTTTCTTGTATCTATTACTAAATTAGAGTTTTTAGCTATAAAATCCGGATCATATACACTATGATCAGTTATAATTATCACAACATCGTATTTTTTTAAATTTTGTTCAGTTAATTCTACTGATTCCTTTAAAATATTGTATTTTCTGAACTTAGGTGATTTAGGGATATAAGGATCATTATAATCTACAATACAATTATAATTATTTTCTAAGATATCTATTACTTTAAGAGCAGGAGACTCTCTAGCATCATCTACATCCTTTTTATAAGCTAATCCTAATATTAATACTTTTGAATTAAAAATAGATTTATTAAACTTGTTCAAAATTTCTATTGTTTTATTAATAACGTAATAAGGCATATAAGCATTAATTTCTCCGGCTAATTCAATAAATTTTGTATTAATATCATATTCTTTAGCTTTCCAAGTTAAATAGAAAGGGTCAATAGGGATACAATGTCCCCCTAATCCTGGGCCAGGATAAAAAGCTTGAAATCCAAATGGTTTAGTTCTAGCTGCTTGAATAACTTCCCAAATATCTATCCCCATTCTATCAAACACCATTTTTAATTCATTAACCAGTGCAATATTAACAGATCTATAGATATTTTCTAATAATTTAGCAGCTTCTGCTACCTTAGGTGAAGATACTTCTACAACTTCATCCACAACTAAACTATATAACTTTGATATCAAAATCAAAGATTCCCTATTTATCCCACTTACTATCTTAGGAACTTGCCTAAAAGTAAATTGTTTATTACCTGGATCTTCTCTTTCTGGTGAAAAACCTAAGTAAAAATCAACCCCAGCTTTTAAACCGCTTGTTTCTAAAATATTTTTTAAATCAATTTCAGTAGTTAAAGGATAGGTAGTAGATTCTAAAATTACCACTTGATTTCTTCTTAAGTATTTAGAAATTACTTTAGCAGTATTAAAAACATATGACATATCAGGGTTCCTATATTTATCCAAAGGAGTAGGAACACAAATTATAATAAAATCTACTTCTTTAAGCAAACTAAAATCATCAGTAGCTCTAAAATAATTACTAATCTCTTGAATAGTTAAATCACTTATATATTTTATATAGCTTTTTTTATTATTAAGTAATTCTACTTTAGATTTATCGATATCAAATCCAATAACTTTTATATTATTTTGACAAAAATTAATAGCTAAAGGTAGTCCAACATACCCTAATCCAATAATTCCTACAATTATTTCTTTGTTTTCTATTTTTTTTAATAATTCCTTCATAATGATACACCCTCACGCAATGAAAAAATAAAGATAGATTAATTAGATAGTAGTTCGCGATAATCTACAAAATGTCCATATATAGCAGCAGCAGCAGCCATAGCAGGACTAACTAAATGGGTTCTTCCTCCTTTACCTTGCCTATTTTCATAGTTCCTATTAGAAGTAGAAGCAGATCTTTTACCAGGTTCTAATACATCAGGATTCATCCCTAAACACATAGAACACCCACTTTCTCGCCATTCAAACCCTGCTTCCTTAAATATTTTATCTAATCCCTCTTTCTCTGCCAATAACTTAACTTGAGTAGAACCAGGTACAACCATAGCCCTAACATGTTTATTTACTTTCCTTCCTTTAACTATTTCAGCTGCTACCCTTAAATCTTCAATTCTTGCATTAGTACAAGATCCAATAAATACCCTATCTACTTTTATATCAGTTATTTTAGTCCCAGGCTGTAACCCCATATACTCTAATGCTTTAATAGCAGCTTTCCTTTGAACTTCATCCTCAAAATCATTAGGATCAGGTACCTTGGAATTTACACTTACTACTTGAGAAGGATTCGTACCCCAAGTTACCTGAGGTTCCAAATTAGTAATATCTATTTTTATAGTTTTATCATACTTAGCATTCTCATCGGTTTTTAGGGATTGCCAATAACTTAAAGCTTTTTCCCATTCCTTACCTTTAGGAGCAAAAGGCTTATTTTCTAAATATTTAAATGTTATATCATCAGGTGCAATTAACCCTGCTCTAGCACCCGCTTCTATACTCATATTACTTATAGTTAATCTACCTTCTATACTTAATTCTTTTATAACATTTCCTGTGTATTCAACAACATATCCACTTCCTCCATTTGTCCCTATCTTTCCTATAATATACAGAATAATATCCTTAGGGTATAAGAATTTAGGTAATTTCCCTGTTATTTTTATTTCCATAGTTTTAGGTTTTCTTAATTTTATAGTTTGAGTAGCTAATACTAATTCTACCTCAGACGTTCCAATCCCAAAAGCTAAAGCCCCTAAAGCTCCATGAGTAGATGTATGAGAATCACCACATACTATTACCATCCCAGGTTGAGTTAGTCCTAATTCAGGAGCTATAACATGTACTATTCCTTGATATATACTATCTATTCCGAAAAATAAAATATTATTTTCCTTACAATTTTTTTCCAAGGTTTCTATTTGTTTTTTAGCTATAGGGTCTTCTATTGGTAAATGCTTTGGAGTAGTAGGCACATTATGATCACAAGTAGCAACAGTTAAATCCGGTCTTCTAACTCTCCTGTTTTTTAGCTTTAGATTTTCAAAAGCTTGTGGGGAAGTAACTTCATGAATTAAATGTAAATCAACATACAAGCCATAAAATCCGTCTATTTCATAAACCACATGATTATCCCATATTTTTTCAAATAACGTCTTCATTAGTTATCCCCCTTAATATAAAGTACTTTTAAACCTATAAAAGAATTAGTTTGTAAAAATTATTTTCTAAAATAAGAATTATGTTTTATCTTAATTTATCCTCTAAAAAAAATAAGTAAATTAAAAAAAACAAGTAAATAAAGAGGGTATCTTAAATAATAATTCAAAATAAATATTAAAGAATTATGGATTTAATAAAGGAAACAATTATAAATGCTCCAAATCTACCAGGGGTTTATTTTTTTCTTGATAATAAGAATAATATAATCTATATAGGTAAAGCTAAAAATTTAAAGCAAAGATTATTACAGCACTTAAATCAATCGAAAGACATCTTAAAAAATACATATAAAATAGAATATAAAGTATTAAATTCAGAATTAGAAGCCCTAATAACTGAAGCTATATTAATTTATAAACATAAACCGTTTTATAACATTAAATTTAAATACCAAAAACCTCTAAAGTATATAGTTTTAGTTAATAAAGATGGATATCCTTATTTTGATATTACATCTAATTTAAATCCAGATATATCCTTTTTTATTGGACCATATCAATATATATATAATTTTGATTACCTAAAAAAAACCTTAGGTAATTTATTTGGAATAAGGCTTTGTAAATATGACTTTAAGAAATACAAGCCCAATTTATGTATGTACTATTACTCTAGCTATTGTAGTGGAATTTGCCAAAATAAAATAAATCAACAAGAATATCTAAAAAATTTAGAATTAGCTATTAAATTTCTAATTAAAGACAGAAATACAATTGAAAACTACATAAAAGAACTTTATAATCAGTTAGAAATACTTAAAGAAAACTTAGAATATGAAAAAGCTATTATTATAAGAAACAAAATAAGAACTTTAGAAAAGTATATTTCAAATTATTTAGAAGATACTGAAAAATATTATATATATTTTTCAGATTTCTTGGATAATTCTATTTTTATTGCTGTTTCAAAAATATATTCTAATGAACTAACTAATATTTTAAAAAATACATTTATTTTTCAATTAGAAAATATAAAAGAATTACCCAAAGAGCAAATACTTTTAAATACTATCTTAGAATATATTCCCAACACCAATACCCCTAAAGAAATAAAAACTAATTTTTATAATAATTCATTAAGTGAATTATCTGAATTTATAAAAAATGTAAATAATAATCAATTCAAAGATATTAGCCCTAATTTAATACTTAAATTAAGTAATATAAAATTAGTGTTAATAGATTATGAAAAAGATAAGGAAATAATCGAATATTTAGAAAATTTAATAAAAAATACATACTTAAGAAACCAAAGATTTAATAAAGAAAATATAATAAAGAAGTTAGCAAGTATTTTAGAAGTAAAGTCAATAAATAGGATAGAATGCGTAGATGTAAGCCATTTTTATGGAGAAAATGTATATGGTGCTCTAATTGTATTTGAAAAAGATAGATTAAAAAAAGATAAGTATAGAATATTTAAGTTACATAATAAATTTGATGATATATCTAATATAAAGGAATTACTAACAAGAAGAATTAAATATCTAACTAACTTTGAGAACTATAAAGATAAAAGTTTAAATTTATTTCCACAGGTTATACTAATAGATGGAGGTAAATCGCAATTAAAAGCTGCTTATGAAATCTTAAAAAATTATCCTCAATTATTATCAATAAAATTAATATCAATAGTTAAGCCTGAAGATGAAATCTTATATTTAGATATATCAGATAAAAAAACTAAAATAATTAAACTAGATTTAAAGGATATAGAGGTATGGAATTTTTTAAGGATGTTAAGAGATGAAGCTCATAATTACGCTAACGCTAAAAGAATTAAATACACAAAATTATTTGCCTTATAACTAATTATTAATATTAATTTTAATTTTTAATAAATAAAAAAAAATATTGAATATACTTTAGGTAAAATAGGAGGAAAAATAAAAAAAATGTAGAAGATAATAAATAGTTATAGGATTAAGGAATAGAGGGCAGGTGGCCGAGCGGTCAAAGGCATGGGACTGTAAATCCCACGGGCGAGAGCCCTTCAGTGGTTCAAATCCACTCCTGCCCATTCTCATAATCTTATTAAAAATTCTAAAAAATTGAAAATCTAAAAGATTTATGAAAGTTTATTAAAACTAAAAGTGAGTGGTAGATTTTGCTTAAAGGTCAAAAAATATTTTTGCTACCTATAGAGCGACATGATATAATTACTCTAAATGAATGGATCAAAAAAGGTTTAGATTTCTCTCTTATTTCTCCTTCCTCTTTATTTACTCTTAATTTAGATGAACTTGAAAATTGGTATAACTCACTTATATATAATCCCAAAATTAGGGTATTTGTTATAAGAAATATAGAACATAAAACCCCTATAGGTTTAATTGAACTTAATAATATAGACTGGAAAAATAGAAATGCAGAAATAGGTATATTTATTGCTTATGAAAACTTAAGAAACAAAGGGTTTGGAAGTGATACTCTTGAAGTTATTATAAACTATTCTTTTAATGAACTTAATTTATTTAAATTATACGCTAAGATAGTAGAAGATAATTACCCTTCTATCAAACTCTTTGAAAAATTTAATTTTAAAAAAGAAGCAGTATTAAGAAAAAATATATTTAAAAATAATAATTACATTGATTTACTTATTTATGGCTTATTAAAAGAAGAATTCACTTTAAATAACAATAAGTAATAAATATGAAAGCTAAGTTATTAGTTATAGGTAATTTTATTTTCTTTTTATTAACTTCATTTTTAATTTATAAAGAAATTGAAAAAATTAAAATTTTAAACCAAAAAATAATTAATATAAAAAAAGAAATAGAAAATATAAAAGTTGATTTAAATTTAGTTTTAGCTCAAACTAGTTTATACAAGAATCCCGAATATCTAAAAAGAATATTATTAAAAAATTATCTTATGAATAATAAAGAGTTTATAGTAATTATAAAAATGTATTAAATTTTGGGATTTTTATATTTAGTATTTTTTAGAAGTAGTAAAGGAGGGAAGATTATATGTCTAAAAAAGATAATAAAAAAGTAAATGTAAACAAAAATAATAATAATACAGAAGAAAAAAACGATAAAGATAAGGAATTTGAAAAAAAATTAAAGAAATTTTTAAGAGATAGTGCTCAAAATATAGCTCAACAAAGAAAGAATATTGAAAGAAAGCAAAAATAAACTAACATTATTATTATTAAAAATATAATTTTATCTATTAGAAATTTATTTTTTGTTAAAAAAACTGAGCTTTCTTTGGAATTAATAGTAGGAGGAGTAATTCCTATGGATTTATCTAAAACTGTTAATTTACCTTATACTGAATTTGAAATGAAAGCAAACTTACCTTTTAATGAACCTAACATTATTGAATTTTGGAAAGAAAATAGAATATATTATAAAGCATTAAGTAAGAACAAAAACAATAATAAGGTTTTTGTGTTACATGATGGACCTCCATATTCTAATGGTAAAATTCATTTAGGACATGCTTTAAATAAAATATTAAAAGATATAATAGTAAAGTATAAAACATTAAAAGGGTATTATTGTCCGTTTATACCTGGCTGGGATACCCATGGGCTACCTAATGAAAAAGCAGCTATAGACACTTTTAAAATAGATAGAAAAAAAGTACACCCTAATTATATAAGAGAAAAATCTAAAGAAATAGCTATAAATTTCTCAGAAATTCAAAAAGAACAATTTATAAGATTAGGGATTTTTGCAGATTGGGATAATCCTTATTTAACTTTAAATCCATCTTATGAAGCAATTATTATCAAATCTTTTGGGGATCTATATGAAAATGGGTATATTTATAGAGATTTAAAGCCTGTTTATTGGTGTTATGAATGTGAGACTTCATTAGCAGAAGCTGAAATAGAATACAAAAATAAAATATCCCCATCTATTGTTGTAGCTTTTAAATTACTAAATCAAACATTTATTAACAAATATAATTTAAGTGACGTTTATGTATTAATATGGACCACTACACCTTGGACATTACCTGCTAATGTAGCTTTGGCTTTTAAACCCGATTCACATTATATTATTATTAATTACAATGATAAAAATTATATAGTATCTAAGGAAGCTTTATTTAATTCTTGGCAGTTAGAATTTATAAGAAAAAGTGAATATAAAATAATAACTGAATTTAATTCAAATGAATTAAATAATTTAAAAGCTAAACACCCATTTTTAGATAAGGAATCCATATTATTGCCTGCTGAATATGTAGATATTTCAGATGGTACAGGTATTGTTCATACAGCCCCTGGGCATGGCTTAGAGGATTATTTAACCGGAAAAAAATTTAATCTTGAAATTATCTCTCCTATTGATTCAGAAGGTAAATTTACTGAAGAAATAGAATTCCTTAAATCCATTCATATTAATCAAGCTAACGATATAATAATTAAAGTAATAGAAGAGAATGGATTACTATTAAATAAGAGTAATTATGAGCATAGTTATCCCCATTGTTGGAGATGTAAAACCCCAGTAATTTTTAGGGCTACTTATCAATGGTTTTTAGATGTCCAAAAAATGAAAGATAAATTAGTTAATGAAGTCAATAAAGTTAAGTGGTATCCAGAATGGGGATTAATAAGAATGCTAAATATGTTAGAAAACAGACCTGATTGGTGTTTATCAAGACAAAGAGTTTGGGGAGTCCCAATACCTGTTTTATATTGTAATAGCTGTAAAAAACCTAATGTTAATAAAGAATTGGTTTATCATATTGCAGAGATAATATCTAAAGAAGGAAGTGATTCTTGGTTTAAAAATGACTCAAAATATTTCAAACCTGAAGGCTATAAATGTATATATTGTGGAAATACTGAATTCACAAAAGAAGAAGATATATTTGATGTATGGTATGAATCTGCCGTTAGTCATATTAAAGTTTTATATAATGATTTAAAGCTTCATCCAGCCGATTTATATTTAGAGGGAGCAGATCAATATAGAGGTTGGTTTCAAGTTTCTCTTATTACAAGTGTAGGAATCTTAAATAAAGCTCCTTATAAATCAGTATTAACTCATGGTTGGGTATTAGACGAATTAGGTAGAGCTATGCATAAGTCTTTAGGTAATGTTATAGATCCTATGGAAATAGTAGAAGAATATGGTGCAGATATCCTAAGGTTATTTTTTGCTACTACTGAATACACTAATGATATTAAAATCTCTAAAAAAGCCTTAAATAACATATCAGAAATATATAAAAAAATAAGAAATACTATCAGATTTATATTAGGAAATTTAAATGATTTTGATATTAATGAATTTTATATAAAAATAGACGATCTACCTTTATTAGAAAAATATATTATCCATAAATTTAAAGAACTTTTAAATGAAATAGAACAATTTATAGAGAAATTTGAATTTCACAGGTATGTTAACTCTATATATGATTTTATTGTTCATGAGTTAAGTTCATTATATTTAGATATTAGAAAAGATGTATTATATACCTATGCTAAGAACTCATTTGAAAGAAGATCTTGTCAATTTGTATTATATAATATCCTAAAAGCTTTACTAATAATATTATTCCCTATATTATCATTCACTTGTGAGCAAGCTTATAAACATTTAAAAAATGCTAATTTCATCAGCTGTTATTTAGAGAATTATCCAGATTTTAGTGATTTTAATTTTAATTTAGATGAAATAAATACAGTTGAAAATATGATTAATTTCTACAAATCTTCTTTACCTATTTTTGAAGATCTAAAAAATCAAGGTAAATTTAAAACAATAAATGAAACAATATTAAAAATATACTCTCCAGATAATTCACTACTAAATTATTTACAAAGTAATTTTAAATTAATTAAAGAAATCTTTAGAACAGCTGACATTGAATTTATTAGTACAAATTATAATTTAGAAAATAAAGAAATTAACTTTAATTTTAATAATAGGAATATAAATTTATTTATAGATTTTGAGAAATCAAATTATTTAAAATGTGAAAGATGTTGGAATTATTATAAGGAATTAAAACAAATAGAAAATTATAAAGTTTGTAATAGATGTTTTGAAATTCTTAAAAATGTTGGAATTATTCTATAGAAAGTAAAATAATTTTATAAAGTAGCATATTTTAAATTACGTTATGATAGTAAAATATAGAAAAAAATATAAAAAAAATATAAATTAAAAAAAGTGTATAAAAATTTTTTAATTGGGTATATATATTTATGGAAGGGGTTAAGGGGGTATAAAAAAAGTATATAAAAAGTAAACCAAAAATAACGGAGGTGAAAAAGTATGATGTTAGTTACTAGAGAAAGAAGGCCATTAAGAAGAAGTGGATTAATGAGTGAATTTGAAAGACTTCATAACTTAGTTGATGAATTAATGAATGAAGTTTTTGGTAGCTGGGGAACCCCTTCTTTAACAACAACCCCTACACCAACTCAAAACCCCACATGGTTACCTTATGTTAATATGTGGCAAAGTGGAAATGAATTAATCATTGAATTCTTCTTGCCAGGTGTTCCAAAAGATAGTATAGAATTAAATGTAACCGAAGATACCTTAACATTAAGCGGCAAATGCCCAACTCCTTGGGGAAATAACAACCCAACAGTATATAAATATGAGTTCCCATATGGTGAATTCTACAGACAAATGACATTACCATTCAGCGTTAACCCTGAAAAAGTTAGCGCTAAGTATGAAAATGGTGTATTAAGAGTTACTTTAACTCCTATGAGCTCTACTTCCAAATCCCATAAAGTTCAAATTTCATAATTGCTAAATAAATTAAATTACTGAAATTTAAAAAAGGGGAGCTTTTAAAAGCTCCCCTCTCCTTTTTATTTATTATTTAATACTTTTAATATTTATATCTTCATTATTTTTTATAATACTTACCTTATAATTTTTAAAATACAATCTTTTAAAGTATAATTTTCAGGAAATTTTAAGATCTTTTGATTTAAATTGATATTTTCAATATTTTTATTTCTATAATACTTTTTAAAATAATTTTGTATTTCTTTAGCTGTTATAGGTCCTATTGGTAAAAATTTTACCTTTTGATTAGTTATTAATTTTTCTATTTTAAAATATCTAAAGAATGTTTTAGAATTTGAAGGACTTGTAAATATTAAGTAAATTTTTTCTTTTTTATTAGTATTTTTCTCAATAATACCATAATCATATAAATTTGAGTTATCTTTTAGTTTAAGTAATATTTTTAAAATTTTATACTCTTTAGTTTTTTTAAATCTATTATTAGGTTTTAATGTGTAAATATGAATTTCTTTAAATTTAACCTTGGCCTTTTTTAACTTATTAATTAATTCTGGGTTAGAAATTTTAGATCTTAGTATTAAAAAATAAAGTTTTTTACTTGAATTTTTGTTTATATTTATTATTAAATCAGCTAAATCAGAGGTTAAAAATTTAGAAGGATAGATTATATTATCAAATCCATTTTTTTTGATTGATTGAGCAGTTTTATTTCCTACTGCTAAAAATTCTTTATTCCCTAAAATATCTATTACATTATTTAGTTTATTTTTGTATATAAAATCAAAAAATAAAACACTTCCATTTTGACTAGTAAAAACTATATGAGTTATATCTTTATTATTTTGGATTAAATTAACTGCTTTTAAAATATTTTTTTCTAATGGAATAATTTTATTAACTTTAAGGAAATAGATTTTTAAATTTTTATTTACTTGTAGTTCTTTAATTTCATTATTAAATTCTTTATTAATTTTGGGGTTATAAGCTTTTGTTATAAAGATAAACATTTATAAAGGTAAAAATTAGTTACTATGGATTATTTATTTGAAAAATTACTAAGGAAGCAGTTTCACCCAAAGGTTTTAAATCTTTAAATACTTGCCCACCCAATAAAAATAATCGTTTTCCATCAAATACTTCAGTATAAATAACAACATCATTAATATTTTCATTTATAAAATATTGACTACTATTAGGATTAGTAATATCAAATTTAATATAACCTAAATTATATAATCCACCAGCTAAAAATAAATAATTACCTTGGTAATATCTAACGCTATTTACATAAAGATTCAAGTATTTATTATTAACATAATCTCTAAAAATATAAAATTTAGAGGAATTATTATTAATATTATCAAATACAATTAGACCTGGTAAAAAGTTTTTATCATTTGCCAAATTAACACCTATATAGGTTTTATTATTTACTAAAGAAGCATTAACATAAGCTAAACTAAAAAAATTTAATTCTTCTTTTGAAATGTTAAGATTTAACATATTATTTTTTATAATTTCACCAGTTTTAGAATTAACTTTTAGTATAAATATTTTTCCCGGATTATTTTGATTATCATTAGCTATTAATACTAAATTTTTTTCAGAATCGATTAAAATATTACTAACTTCCAAAGAAGAGATATTTATTTTTCCATCTTTTGCTTTATTTCCAAATAAGTTATTAATTATATTTCCTTTAATTTTATTTATTTCAAATAATAGAGGTTTATTAAGTAGATTAGCAATAAATAATGAGTTATTATCTATAGAAATATCTGAATCTATAGGTAAATCATAAATAATATTCTTTTTTATTTCTATAATACTAATCCCATTGTTTCCAAATTTTGTATCAAATTCAAAAGTTTTTTTATCTATTTTAGCTATAAATAGGTCTGCTGTCTTAAAATCTATTCTATTATTTTTTTTAATATATTTTTCTCCAAGGATATATATATAATTATCATCTTGAACTATACGAGTTTTTCCACCACTTTCAAAAGGCATCTTAAAATATCTAAAATTATCTAAATTATTTACATCATGTTTAAAAACATAAACTCTTTTATCTATAATTTGATTATTTTCTTTAAAATACCTTACTTTCTTATATTCACCAACACTAAACATTAAACTTAGTTTTTTGTCAATTACTGCATTAATTATATTAAATTCCATACTTTCATCCTTTTTACACTCTCCATCATAAAAATAAATACTACGAAAAATCTCTTTATTTGTTTTATTAATATCCAAATAAGTAGGTTTAAGAATAATATTGTTATTTTCAGCTATTGATTGATTTGATATCAATATAAAAATAAAAAATACTATTATTGTAATATATATTATTTTAGTTTTCATATTTTAATCTCATCCTCCTTTGTTATAGTTATTTTATATAACTACGTTTTTATTTTATTTAAAAGAGAGTCAATTAGATTTTTAGCTTGGTTAAATGTATTAGCTTCAGAATAGATTCTTATTAATGGCTCAGTTCCCGAAGGTCTTAACATTAACCAATTATAATCATCCTTTTTTACTCTTATATAATCTTTTACTTCTATTTCTCCTTCTAAAATAGTTTTTAATAAATCAATATTACTTTTTAATTTATTAAAATATTCTTGCTGTTGTTCAATACTTTCAAAATGATAATCATATCTATAACAATATGATTCCTTAGTAAAATTATGTAAATAATTTATTAATTGGTTAGGTTTAATATTTTCATAAGAAAGGAATTCTAAAATGAATAATGAATTAAGTAAGCTATCTCGTTCAGGAATATGATTTTTAAATCCTATACCGCCACTTTCCTCTCCACCTATTAATATATTATCTTTAATAAACAAATCAGCTATATACTTAAAACCAACTGGTACTTCTATTGTTTGAGTATTAAAATGATCTCCTATCCTTTTTAGTTTAGTAGAGGTTGGCATTGTTCTTACTAATTTCCCATCCCATTTCTTATTTTTTATAAGATGTAAAGCTAAAATCGGTAATATTTCATGAGGAGTTATCCAGTAATCTTTTGTTCTAGCAAAAATTCTATCTCCATCACCATCAAAAGCAAAACCTATAGCATTATCTCCCACCATATTTACTAAATTTTCTAAATCCTTTAAATTAGATGGTATAGGCTCGGGAGATTTACCTCCAAAATATGGATTCCTATAATTATTAATTTCTACTATGTTAGATTCTAAATTAATAACTTCTCTAAAAGAATTAGCTAAAACTCCATACATATAATCTATTACTATCAAGATATTGTTTTTTAATATATAGTTTTTTATTCTTTCTATATCTATAAATTTTAGCAATTCATTTAGATAAATACTGTTAAAATCAATTTCTTTAATTAAGTTGTAATTAGGTTTTAAGTTATTATTTATAGTTAAATTAGCCAAATAATATTCAATGAGTTTAGTCATTTCAGGAGTAGAACTACCACCATATTCTGCTTTATACTTTAGTCCATTATAATAATAAGGATTATGAGAAGCTGTTATCATAATTCCTGCACAATAGTTTTTATAAGTAGCTAAGGATAAAGCAGGGGTAGAACAATTATAGGAACTTAAATATACAGGTATTTCAAAAGCTGATAAAATTTCTGAGACATGTTTGGCATATACTTCTGACATGAATCTAAAATCGTATCCTACTGCCACTCCATAACTATAATCCCTATAATTAACTTTATAAGAAGCATTAGGATAATTGTTATAATCAATATTATAGACCTCTATATTTTTTCTTTCATTACTTTTTATAAACAATGCGATAGCAGAAGCAAGCTTAGTTAAATTATCAAAATTAAAATCTTTAGATATAACAGCTCTCCATCCATCAGTTCCAAATTTTATTTCAGTTTTAGTAGAATTATTTAGTAAAGACATATATTTTTTCACACACACCCCCTTAAATACCAAAAATTAAAAATAAAAAAATCGAAAATAATAAATATTACCTTTATTCTTTTCAACAAGATAATAAAAACACTTATTTATATTTTAATTTTTTATTTTTTTTAATTTATATTTTTGAGTTTTTCAGAAGCAGTTTTGATTATTTTAGCATTTACGTTTTCATCTACTACATCTTTTAATACTCCCTTAGCTAATTCGGTTACGACATTGACATAGGTATCTTTAATTTCATTTAGAGCTTGCTTCTTAGCATATTCTATTTCTTTTATAGTTTTATTTTTAATTTCATTAGCTTTATTTTGAGCTTCTTCGATTATATAGTTTTTAATATTTTCAGCTTCTTTTACAGCTTCTGATAATATTTTTTCTCTTTCTTCATTTATTTTATTTAATTTTGATTCTAAATCTACTCTTAGTTGTTCTATTTCTTTTCGTATTTCTTCAGCTTTAGCTAAATTTTCTTTTATAACATTTTGTCTTGCCTGAGTTATATCTTTAAATGGCTTATAAAACAGATAATAAGCTATAATCACAAAAAGAATAAAATTAACTATTTGAAGAATCAAAGTAGGAACATTTAAGAGATCACCCATTTTAACCCCCTAACATAGCTTTTATTAAATAATAAAAACAGCTTTAATTTTATTTTAATATAGCTAAAACAACAAATAATACATAAAGCACTTGAGCTTCAATTAAAGCAAAAGCAACAAAGAACCAAACTAACATAGAACCTGTAGTTTGTGGATTTCTATATATACCTTCCAATAGTGCTCTACCTAAAACACCGATCCCTAAAGCTGCCCCAAACGCAGCAATACCCAAACCTATAGTACCTAAAGATTTTTGACTTATATTTATATTATTTAATAAATTACCTACTTCTTCTCCTGCTCCTAAAGCCCTTAAACTAAATATACTAATTAATAAACTAACTATAAATAAGATATATATTATTGTAAATAAGCTTTTTAACTTATTATTATTCATTATTTTCCCTCCTTTAACTTTTAGGATTTTTATTATTTATTTTTATTATTTAGTGTTTATTTTTTATTATTTAGTGTTCTTCGTGTTCATGTAGATATAAACCTAAATAAACTGCACTCAAGATCTCAAATATAGTAGCTTGTATAAATGCTGCTAATAAACCTATTAGCATTACAAATAAACTTAAAATATACAAAAATCCCTTTAAAAATATACTATTTTCTTTTATTACCATATGAACTAACTGTTCAACCATTGTATGTTCAGAAAATATATTAGCAAATAACCTTACTGATAAAGACAAAGTTCTAGCAAAGACATCAAATATATTTAGTAATAAAAATAAAGGGAATAAAACAATAGCAAGTATAATTGTAAAAGCGGTTTTATTAGCAAGTATTGTAGGAATAGGGAATATAAAATGGTTTAACCAATTTTTTAATCCCGTTTCTTTTATTGCTAATACATTATATGCTATTATAGATATTAAAGTTAAAGCTAAAGTAGTGCTTAAGTCACTTGTAGGTGGTACTATCATACTATAACCTGAAGATTTCCATATTGGAGGTATATATCCTAATAAATTAGAAAATAAAATAAAAATAAAAAATGAAACAAGTAAAGGCATATACCTACTAGCCACTCTTTTACCTAATATTGACTCATTTATATTATTAATAGCTTCAATCATTAATTCAAATATATTTTGAACACTTAAAGGTTTAGGAACAAGTATTTCAGTATTTAAGGGATAAAATTTCAGTTTATTAAGAGTGGAATATACAGAATTTCTATAAAGGATCCCAAATATAAAGATAACAAACATAACAATATAAGTACTAACAATGGTATTAAGGTGGATTTCAAAGTTAGGGAACATAAGGTATTTTAGGAATGGAGAGCTTCCTTCAGCTGCTAAAAGCATTTTTCCCTCCTGCTTTTCTAATACTTTTTTTATTTTTTTATTTTTTAATATTTTTAATTAGTATTTTTAATTATTACAAGCACAAGATCCTCCGCAATTACATTCCTTTTCATTTCCACATCCACATTTTTCTTCGTCTTCACATCCATATTCTTCTTCTTTAGTACAACCACATTGCCCATTTCCACAGCCACAACCTTTATTTATATTAGAATTAATAATAAAATACCCCATCCCTTCACTTTCAACAAAATCTATTTCTGCATTTTCTACAAATGGATAACTAAAATCATCTACTACTACTTTCAAACCATTAATATCTATAAAATTATCGGAGCTGTCAAATTCATTTGTAATTTCAAAACCAAAATCTATACCACAACACCCACTAGCTATTACAAAAACCCTTAAAGCTAAATTAGGTTCATTTTCATTTGCTATTAATTCTTTTGCTTTATTTAAAGCTTTTTCTGTTAAATTTAGCATTTTTCTTACCTCTAAAAAAAATACTATTTTTTTACTCCCTTTATTTACTTATTAATAATATTTTACATTTTTTTTTTATTACCTTTAAAAATCATTAGATATTTTATTTTGAAAACATATCTTATAATTTAAAAAGGTTTTCTTTAAAAAAATTAAAAAATATTAAAATAAAATAAAAAATACCAATTAGATATGAAAAATTAGATATGAAAAAGCAGATAGGAGTATATTGTAGAACTATAAACGAAAATTTTTTTATAAATAATGAAAAAGTATATATAAAAAAGGAGTTAGCGGGGGATATACTACAAGCTTACTGGATCACAAAAAATATTCTCAAAGATCTAAAAGAACTTAATTTAAATGATGTAGAAATTTTAGCATATGATCCCAATTTAAAACTAAATCATTTTTTTGGATTTTATATTCATTTATTTTATAATTTTAATAACTATGCTTATTTATACAAAGGTAAACATATAGGTATTACTGCTAATTATACAAACTTTTTCTTATCCAAATTTATTACCTCTAATTCTTTGTTAAACAGATTTTTATCATTTTTTATTCTAAAACTAAATGAGAACTTTATAAACTTAGTTAGCAATATCATCAATAGTTATTACTTTAATAAGGATTTTTTAAAGTTTACAAATGGTTTTTTATTAGCTTTAGAATCTAATTATATTCAATATTTTATTTTTAATTCATTAAGGGAACAAAATTTGTTTTTAAATCTTTTTACAAAAAACCAAAATATTTATAATCTTTTAAATCAAATAAACAAATATATTATTTACAATTGTTTAGATTTTCAAGAAATAGAAGATATATTAAATAATACCTCTTTAAATAATAGCTTAAATAAAGATTTAATTTTTAATTTAATATTAAAATTAAAAAATCTTTCAAAAAACAAATTGCTTTTTATAGGGAGATTTGACAGGATAAAGAATATTCTTAATCTTATAAAAGTTTTTGATAAAGAAAAAATTTATAAAGATTTTGTTTTAATAATATTAGGATACCCCGTTAGTTATGATTTAAACTACTACGAAACTTTAAAATCTATTTCTAAATCTAAGGAAGATATTTTTTTAATAAATATAGATGAAATAGGGAATTTTTATCATGATAAAAGATACATAACATTTAAATTAATAGAATTAAGTGATGTAGTAATTTTGCCAAGTTTTGAAGAAACATTTTCCTTAACAGCCTTAGAAGCACTTTATTTTAATAAAAAATTAATAATCACCCAAAACAGCCCTTATTATGAATTATATCCAGAACTAATTAATCATTTTGTATTTCCTATTAATCCATTTAACTTTAGTTTAAAAAAAATATTATTAAAAATAGATTTGAATAAAGAGAATAAAAATATAAAAAATGAAATAATTTCAAAATTTGATTGTAAAAAAATTTCTAAACAATATTTAGATATCTTTTTAAAATACTATAAATAAAGCAAAGTAACTAACTTTATAAATAAAAAAACAATATCTGTAATCCTTTTTTCTTAATCTACCTCAATAAATTGATATCATTAAATTAATCTATATAAGATATTTGCCAATTTTATAGATTTACTAAATTCTTTAAGAAAGATTTTTATAATTTTTTTTGAAATTAATATATATAACTTTAATATGTTGTAAAAATAAGAAAAAATAAAAAATTAATAAAAGGAGGGAAAATTTAAAATGAATGAAACCTTTAAAAATAAAATACTTAATAATAATAAAAGGTTAATTTATATAATTTTTGTGATATTTTTAGGGATATTTTATAGGTTAATACCTCATTTTCCTAATTTTTCACCGTTGTATTCTATATCTGTTTTCTCCTCTATTTTACCAATTGAGCTAGATAACAAATTTAATAAATTACTAAAGTATATTTCTTTTTTGATCCCACTAATTATATTATTTATAACGGATTTGATTTTAGGGTTTTATAAAGGGATGATTTTTAATTATCTTGCTTTCTTAAGTTATTCTATTTTTTCTTACTTTATTTTTAATAAATATAGTAAATTATCAAAAACTATTTTAGGAGTGGTTTTATCTGTAGGTAGTTCTATTTATTTTTTTATTATTTCTAATTTTGGGGTTTGGTTATTAACAGATATGTATTCAAAGGATTTAACTGGATTTATATTATGTTATATTAATGCTTTACCATTTTTAAATAATTCTATAATATCTTCTATTATTTTTTCTATTTTGATATTTTACACTTACGAGTTATTATTTTTAAAAGGTAAAGATGTAAAGGATGTTGAATTAAATTAAAGTAGAAATAAATTTAATTTAATTTTAATATATTAAAAAATGAGTTCAGAGGAATTAGGTTTAAAGTCATTAGTATTTTATTTATTAACATTTTCAAGGATAGCAGGCTTAGCTATCCAAGCTCCTTTGTTTGCTAGTCCCCATATGCCCACTCCTTTAAAAATAGGGTTTATTGGTGTAATTTCTTTGATATTTTTTTGGAGATTACCTATAGATGCTAACTCTATTTCTTTTGATTTAATGTGGATTTTATTTAATGTTGGTAAGGAATTTTTGATTGGCTTAATTATGGGATATTTTATGATATTTACTTTATATGCTATTCAGGGTGCTGGAGCTTTATTGGATCAGCAGTTAGGGCTTTCTACAGGTGCTTCGTTTGATCCCCAGCTAGGTGCTGTTAATATGAATGCTCGATTTTTCTTTTACTTTGCCTTTACTTTTTTTATATTAAACGGAGGATTTTATTTTATTCTTAAGGTTATTGATTTCTCTTTTACTGTTTTACCTGTAGCTTCTTACTATAATTATTCTAAAGATTTTATACAAACTTTAATTTCTTTAACTAACTTATTTTTTTATGTAGCAATTCATGTAGCTGGTGCAGTGTTAGTTGCTGTTTTTATTGGACAAGTTGGTTTAGGATTAATAGCAAGGATTGCTCCTCAATCTAATGTATTTATGTTATCTTTCCCTGTTAATTTTATGATTGGGGTTTTTATCTTGTCTTTAACAGTACCTTATATTATCGAGTTATTTAATAACCATTATTTAAGTTATGATTATTTTGCTTCTTGGCTTTCTGATTCTATTAAATCTTTAAAAATTAAATAAAAAATAAATAAATAAAAAAATAAATAAAAAAAAGTATAAAAAGGAGGTTAAATAAAGTGTCAAAAGTACTAAATGAAATTAAAAAAGCAGATACTATTAAAGTACTCAATATTGAAATAGATAAGGATTCTATTGATGAAGCTTATTCCAAAGTAATGAGAGAAATTCAGAAAGATTTTGTTGTTCCAGGTTTTAGAAAAGGTAAAGTACCTTTTAATATAATTGAAAGTAAATTAGGGCAAGGTTATATTTTTCAAAAGGTTACAGAAGAAGCTATTAATCAATCTATTAGAGATTTACTAACTTCATTAAATTATAATATAATTTCTATTTTAAATATAAAATTAAAGGATGCTAATTATGAAAAGATTCAGTATGAAATAACCTTAGAAATTGAACCAACCTTTGAAATAAATGATAATATAGAATTAGAGGTTAATGAAATTAATATAGATAAAGAAGAGGAACTAAATAAGAGGTTAGATTATATAAGAGAGCAATATGTTAAATTTGTTGAAAGTAAAGAAGGTATAAAAGAAGGAGATAGAGCAGATATTATTTTTGAAATTAGGGATGCTAATACTAATGAGTTATTATCAGGTGGAGATAATAAAGTTTATTCTGTTATAGCTAAAAAAGAGTTATTATTACCTGGGTTATTTGAAAATATTTTAGGCATGAAAAAAGAAGAAGAAAAAGAATTTAGTATCCCCGGACCTGAAAATATTGAATTACTTAAAAATAGAACACTTAAAATAAAAATTAAAGTTGATAATATATTTGAAAAGATTTTACCTACTGATGAGGAATTAATTAAATTGGTTAATTATAATTCAATTGAACAGTTAAAAGAGGATTTAGATAAAGTTATTGCAGCAGATATAGAAAATCTTAAAAAAGATTTAGTTTTTAATAGATTTTTGTCTTATTTAAAAGATAATCTTGATTTTGAATTACCTGAGTCCATGTTAAAAAAAGAAATTGAAGCTCAAAAAAATAATTTTTTATTAATTCTAAAAAATCAAAATAGGACTTTAGAAGATTATCTTAAATCCGTTAATCAAACAGAAGAAGAATTTAATAAACAAATAGAAAATATAGCCAAAGATAATGTTAAAAGATCTATTATACTTAATAACTTAATAAGGAAGTATAATATAAATGTTGATAACTTAGAAATAGAACATTATTTAAAAAACGATCCTGAAACTCAGAGGTTTGTTATGGAATTATCTCAAGCTAAATTAGATCAAAATGTAATAACTCAAAGATTAGTATATTTTGTTACTCTTAAAAAACTAAAAGATGAAGTATTTAAAAAATTAAAGGTAGTTTATGTAAAACCTGAAACAGAAAAAGATAAAGAAAAAATAGCCGATAAATTTTAGTAAAATTAAAATAACATAAGGAGAATGAAATATATGAATGTGTTAATACCTTCTTTATATCCAAGGAGCGAAGAATTAATTAAAAAAACTAGAGATTTTGATAGGAATAGACTAAATGAACAAGAATTAGAAAAATATTTTTATAAAGATTTCATAGATTTCATTAATTTACAAAATGAATTGAGTTTAAAATATTATAATCCTGGTTTGTTTAAATTTAAGGATTTATTAAGACCTTTTACTTTAGTTTTAAAAAATTCAATTGCTAACACTTTGATTAGATTTGAAGAAACAAATACTTTTTGGAGAAAACTTGAAATCTCTGATTTTGATTTAAATTATAATAATTTTGAAATTATCTTTAAAGACTATCTTTATTTAGATTATTTCAATAAAACTAATGAAAATCTAATTAATAAGAAAATACTAATAACTTTGCCTTCTGTTTTTACTTTTTATAAATATTCTAATTTAACTTTTGAGCAAATTAACTTTTTACTTTTAGAGTTTTGTAAAAATTTAAATAGTTACTTAGTTAATACTAAATTATCAAAAGAAAATATTTCTATTGTTTTGGTAGAGTATCTTGATTTTTTATATTCTAAGGATTTTGAATTATTTAAACAAAATTTTGAGTATTTAAAAAAATTGCTAAATGAATTAAATAAAGAATATTTAGAATTGTTTTATTTTACTTATTCTAATTTAAATAAGGTTTATTTAGATATTTTTTCTTTAGAAGTTAAAGGTATTTCTATTAATTTTTATAGAAATAATCTAAAGGATATTGATTTTAGTAAGCTAAGTAAATATCTGTTAGCTGGAGTTATTTCTACTGAATCTTCTTTATTAGAAAATGAAGAAAAGATTAATAATTTTTTAAATAACATTTCTAATTATTTTGATTTAAATAAAATGATATTTACAATTGATTTTATTCCTTATTTATTGCCAAGGAGTATTATGGATTATAAATTAAAAAATATGATAGATATCTTAAATAAACAGGAATTAATAAAAACTAATTAAAAATAAAAATCTATGGAATTAAATAATTTAGGTAATTTATATAATGATATTTTGATTGAGCATTATCAAAGACCATTTAATAAAAAAGTTTTAGAGAATTATAATTTTGATCAAGAAGGGATTAATCCTTCTTGTGGGGATGAATTACATTTATTTTTAAAAATAGGTGATAATAAGATAAAAGAGTTATCTTTTGAAGGGAAAGGATGTTCTGTTTCTATTGCTTCCGCTTCTATTATGTCTTATATAATTTCCATCTTAAAAGAATATTCGCTAAATGATATTAAAAAAATAGTTGATAAAATTATTGAGTATATAAAAGGTGAAATAAGTTATGAAGATATTTTCAAAAATGAATTAAATCATTTAAAAAATGAGTTTCAAGATTTACTAGCTTTAAAAGATATAAATAAGATTCCAGTAAGATTAAAGTGTGCTTTACTTAGTTGGATAACTTTAAAAGAATTCCTAAATAATTACAATTCTTAAATAATTTTCTAATATGAGAAATGAGAGGTATTGATTATGTTAGTAACTGATCAAATTAAAATAATTTTAAAAGGAACTCAAGAAGTAATAAATTTAGAGGAACTAGAAGATAAGTTAAAAAGAAAAGAGAGGTTGATAGTAAAGTTAGGAATAGATCCTACGGCTAATAGTATTCATTTAGGTTTTGCAGTAGTATTAAGAAAATTTAGGTTATTTCAAGATTTAGGACATGATACTTATTTAGTATTAGGGGATTTTACTGCTTTAATAGGTGATCCTAGTGGAAAATCTAAAACCCGACCTATGCTAACTAAAGAGGAAATAGAAGATAATCTTAAAACTTATTTTAAGCAATTGGCAAAGATAATAGATTTAAATAAAACTAAGATAGTATATAATTCTACTTGGTTAAATAAATTAAGTCCTTATGAAATTATATCTTTAGCTTCTAAATATACATTAGCTCAGATGTTAGAAAGGGAAGATTTTAAAAACAGGTATTTAAATAGGGAACCAATTTCTTTACATGAATTGATGTATCCGTTATTTCAGGCTTATGATAGTGTTTATTTAAAAGCTGATGTAGAATTAGGTGGGATTGATCAAAAATTTAACTTTTTAGTAACAAGGTATATTCAGGAAAAATATGATCAAGAACCAGAGGTAGCTGTTATGATGCCAATACTTGAAGGTTTAGATGGGGTTAATAAGATGAGTAAATCTTTAAATAATTATGTAGGGATAGATGAGAATCCTTTAACAATGTTTTCTAAGATTATGACTATCCCTGATAATTTAATTTACAGATACTATGAATTATGTACAAATTTACCTACTGAAACTATTGAAAAATTAAAAGAAATGAATAAAGATAGAAATCCAAGAGATGTTAAATTAGAGTTAGCAAAAGAAATAGTAAGCATTTATCATTCTGAAGAATTAGCTAATCAGGCTTTTGAAGAATTTATTAAAATTTATTCTAAAAAAGATCTACCTTCTAATATTCCCATTCATTATATACCCCCTAACATTATTAACGAAGAAAATAAAGTTAATATTATAGATTTATTATATATTTCAGGAATAGTGGAAAGTAAATCAGAGGCTAAAAGGCTTATTTCACAAGGAGGAGTATATATTATTTATAATGATACTTCTAAAAAATTAGATTTAACAAATAAATATATAGATTTTGTTGAACCTATGATAATTAAAATTGGAAAATTTAATTATTACAAAATAGAAAAAAAATAAAAGGAGAGTAAGTTTTTATGAATGAAATATATACAAATAAGGAAGATAAAGAATTAGTTAATGATAATAAAATTAAAAAAATTTCTAAAAGGAAATTATTATTTTCTGCAATAATAGGAGCAGTAGCTGGAGTTATTTCTTATATTATTTATGAGAACTTAGATAATGAAACCAAATACTCTTTACATAAACAAATTAAAACTAATTTGAAAAATTTAATAAACAATATTATAAAGGAAGATTAATTATGATAGATAGTAAGTTAAATAAGATTTATGAGAGTGTTCAGTATAAGCAATTGATAAGTAGAATTCAATTTGTATTATTTGCTATTTTTTTATTTGTATTATCTACTAATATAACGGTTCCTGGAATTAATTTAGAGGTTTGGAGACAGTTTATTAGTGCAGGGGGGAATTTATTTGCATTTTTTGGCTTATTTACTGGTGGTGCTTTGAATAATTTTGCGATTACTTCCTTAGGCATAATTCCTTATATAGATGCTGCTATTATAATGCAATTATTAATAGCAGGTTTTCCTCAGTTAGCTGCTTTACAAAAAGAATACGGTGAAGAAGGTAGAAGGAAAATTAATTTCTATACTAAATGGTTAGCTATTGTTATTGCTATTTTACAAGCTACTTTTGCTACTCTTAGTCTTCATAGAATTAATCCTGGGATTTTTTATGATAATTCTTTATTAGGTTTATTAGTTGTTATTGCTTCATTAGTTGGTGGTAGTATGTTTTTAATGTATTTAGCTGATCAGATTAATGAAAAAGGAATTGGGAATGGTAGTTCCATTTTGATTTTTTCATCTATTTTATTTAGATTACCTCGTTTCATTATCGATTCTATTTCTAATATTGGTTCTAATTTATTAAATAGTATTTTAGTTATAGGTTTTCAGGTAGGTTTTTTTGTATTATTTGTAGCTGTTGTAGCTTTTTTATCTTTATCTATAAGGAAGATTTCTATAATGATAACTCAGCGGGTATTTGGAGGTAATGTATTAGCTCAGCAAAGAAATACTTTTTTACCTTTACCTTTATTATCTGCAGGGGTTTTACCTATTATATTTGCTGTAGCTTTATTGTATTTCCCTATTACTATTTTACAAGCTTTAAAAATTGATGAAACTATTGTTTCTAGCAATATATTTTTAAATTTTATTTATAAAACAATAGTTCCACCTCATTTAGTTATACCTTCTGATTTTAGTTTAGGTAATTTACAAGTATTTTTTAATAGTTTGGTTTGGAATTTATGGCATTCCATTGTTTATGCTGCTTTAATTATGATTTTTACTTATTTTTATACATTTATTATAATAAATGTAGATGATTTAAGTGATTATTTAAATAAGAGTGGTGCCGTGATTTTAGGGATAAAGCCGGGACAGGATACTAAAGTATTTTTAGAGCAAACTTTATATAAGTTAGCATTTATATCTGGGTTAGCTTTAGCTTTTATTACTATTGCTCCTCCTTATTTAATGTATATTATTAACTGGATTTTATCTAAAATAACTGGTATTCAGGAGATATCTTTAATGGGATTAGTTGGATATTATATAAGTGGTAGTTCCATGTTAATTATAGTGGGAGTAGTTTTAGATGTTTTAAAGCAAATGAATGCTTTCTTAGTTGCTGCTAACCCTAGAGAAATATTTAAAAAACAATAAAATTAATTACTATGCTTTATAATTATTGAAAATACTTAATGGAGGTTTTAATATGAATTTTCTTGAAAATTTAAACACTTTTGACGTTATTTTATTTATAATTTTTATTGGACTTTCTTTTTATTTAAGTTTTCTTATTCAAAAGATTCAACAAAAAGGATTTAATTTAATTAAAAATTCAAGGATTATTTTAAATATTATTTTGGTATATAGTATTTTATTTTTGGGTATTATTTTTTATTCTATTTTCAGTTTAAAGATAGTTAAGATGTTAGGGATAGATTTTATTGGTGGTACATTAACGGAGGTAGCTTTTAAGGAAAATATTGATAATTCTAAGATAATTGATATTTATAAGAAATATAATAAAGACAAGGAGCTTATTATTCAAGAGGTTATTTTACCTTCTAATGAGTATAAAAGGGTTGTAGTTCTTAAAACGCGTCCTATGGATGAATTAGAAAAAAATAAAATCAATAAAGATTTAGAGTCTATAGGTGGGGTTATTAGGAGATCAGAGAATATTAGTTCTTCAATAAGTAAGCAAACATTAATTAATGCTATTGTTGCCTTGGTTGTTGCTCTTGTTGCTCAGATAATTTATATTGCTTTTAGATTTGGTAATAATATTTTATATGGTATTATAGCGGATATTGCTTTATTACATGATGTTATAGTGATGCTTGGGATTTATGTAATTTTAGGATTAAGTGGGTTTGCAGGGTTTGAAATAAATAGTATATTTTTAGCTGCGGTTTTAACTGTTGTAGGGTACTCCGTTATGGATACTATTATTATTTTTGATAGAATTAGGGAAAATATTAAAATAGAGTTAAATTCTAATAATGAATTAAATTTAACCAAATTTGATGAATTGGTTAGTAAATCGGTAGTTCAAACTATAACAAGATCTGTTTTTACTACATTAACAGTTTTATTAACATTATTTGGGATAATATTTTTAGGTGGTGAAACATTAAGGAGTTTTTCTATAGCTTTAGCAGTCGGTACATTTAGCGGAGCTTTTTCCTCTATTTTTATTGCAGCTCCTTTAGTTTCTTTACTTAAAGCTAAAATTTTACCCAAGGATATTAAAAATATCAAAGAAGAAGAAGGGACTAAGCCTATATTTGTATCTACTGATATTTCCAATATATTTGCCCATCAAGAAGAATTACCTGAAGATCTAAAAGAAAATAATATTAAAATTGAAAAAAATAAGGATTTAATAGTCGAAGATGTAAAAAACAAGCAAAAAAGAGGAGTTTTAGAAAGGTATAAATTAAAAAAGAAAAAATAATTAAAATAAAAAAATAAAAAATAAATAAAATAAAAAATAAATGTAGTTAATATGAGTGAGGTTAAAGGAGTAGATATAAAGGAGTTATTAAGTAATAGGTACATAAAACCGTATGGAGATACTTTTAATGATGGAATAATACAATTAAGTTTTACAATACCTGCAAGGGATAAGTATATAGCTATAGAAGCAGCTAAAGTTTTATTAAGTAAAATGGGGTTTAAAGATATTAAAATAGCTACTGTAGAAGAACCTTTGGAGTATTTTTATTTTTTTGTAGTTTATGCTGCTACTACTTATGATGTTGATTTGGATAATATTAAACCTGTGATACCTGAATATGAGAAGATGTCAAAAGACGAAGTAGAAGATTTTGTTAATAAGTATATTAAGAAGAAATTAGTGATATTAGGTGCTACAATTGGTACTGATAGTCATACTGTAGGATTAGATAGTATATTAAATATAAAAGGTTTTAAGGGAGAGAAGGGATTAGAAGCTTATAAAGTTTTTAAGGTATATAATTTGGGGCCTCAGGTTATGCCTGCTGTTTTAGTTGAAAAAGCTAAAGAATTAAATGCTGATGTTATTTTAGTTTCTCAAACCATTACTCAAAAAAATATGCATATTAGAAATTTAACAGAATTAGTAGATATATTAGAAGCTGAAGGTATTAGAGATAAAGTTATAGTTATATGTGGAGGTAGTAGGATCGATCATAGATTAGCTAAGGAATTAGGTTATGATGCAGGATTTGGACCTGGGACTACTCCTTCTGATGTCGCCTCTTTCGTTGTTCAATTTTATTATAAAAAGTTTATAAATAACCAAAATTAAAATAAACAAAATTAAAAAAGGAGGTAGTATTATGGATAAAGTTAATAAATATTTAAAACTAGTTTTCATAATTGTTTTATTTATTTTTTCATTAATTTGGTTTTTAGATTTTGCTTACACAGCTAAATATGATCAAAAAGATAGTTATAAAAGTTATAAGGATTATAGATTAAATTATGAAGTAAGAAGTAAGAAAGTATTAGAAGCTAATTCTATTGATAGTTTAAAAGGAGTTATTAATTTAGGTAATGGAGAGTATTTATTTTATGGAGATACCAAAAGCTTTACTCAAAATGGTGCTGATTTTCTATTTTTAATGGTTAAAGAAAATAGTAATGAATATTTAGCAGATGCTGGAGTTTTAAGTGGTTTATTTAATGATAATCTAATTAGTGTAAAAAAATATAAAGATTATTTATTGGCTGCTGGTAATACTTGGAGTTATAATCAAGATACATTAGAAGATATTTTAGTTTCTGTTTTAGATAGTAGTTTAAATTTAGTTAAGTATTATGTTATAAGTGGCAATAGGCAGGAAGATGTTTCTAATATAGTTTTTGTTGATGATAATCCTTATATTTTAGCTTCTACAAGGAGCGCTACTTTTGGTAAAGAAAATTCTTTAATTATTAAATTGGATAATAATTTAGATGTTGATAAAATGTATTTAATTGGGACCAATTCTGAAGATAAACCTTATTATTTATATAAATTAAGTTCTAATAAGTATTTATTGATGGGAAACTATTCAAAATCTACAGATAATAAGGATATATATGTATCTATTTTAGATGGTAATTTTAATTTTATAAGGGGTTTTGCTTTTGGTGGAGCTTTTGATGAATATATTAAAGATTTTGTTTTGTATAAAGATAAATTAATTATTATTTCACAAAGTAGATCTTTTAAACCTTATGAAAAAGAAAATATATTAATTAATTTAATTGATTTAAAATCGATGAAAATTTTAAGATCCTTAGCTTTAGGTACTATTAATGATGATTTTTATTTAGATTATTTATTGAATAATGATAAATTAGTTTTATTTGCAGATAGTAAAAATAAGGATACTTCTAATTTATTTTTAGTTTCCTTAGACCCTAATAATTTGAATTTAGATAAGGTTGTTAGTATAAATGATTTATTATCTCCTGAAGCTACTACTTATTTTTCAAGATTAAGAAGTTTATTTATTTTAGGTCAAGATGCTAAGTATATAGATATGGCTGTTAATGTGGTTAATACTAATACCTTAGAAGATTATGCTATATTTAAGGTTGATAATTTCTTAAGTGAATTAGATAAAAATAAGTATCTAAAAGATTATAATATATCTAAGTATTATCTTAGAATTTCTAAGTATCCTAATTTAGAGTCTTATGATCTATTTATGAATACTAAATTAGTTTATTCTAAAGATTTAAGTGACAGTACCTTTAAGATTGATAATAATATTAATGTTAAGTATTTAAAAGTTGATGTTAGTTCCATTTGGAAATAATATTTTTATTTTAGATATTTTTAATTAATTATTATGGGGGAATAAGAGATGAATAAGTGTTCAAAATGT
>JAPYWL010000058.1 GCA_028276365.1 Deltaproteobacteria bacterium
GTGTAGAATTTATTTATCATTCTTTTAAACCTACTTTTGATAAATACAAAGATCAAATATGTAGAGGTTTAAAAATGATAATAACAGATAAAAACAAGTTCAAAAGTTTTAAAACAGCTTGTATAGTATTAAAATCAATTTATGATTTATATCCAGATGAATTTAAATTTTTAGATCCTCCCTATGAATATGAATATACTAAAAAACCTATCGATATATTATTTGGTAATAATTTATTAAGAGAAAGTATAAACAATGAAAGTTTATTTGATAAGCTTATAGATAAGTTGCTATAAAAAAGCATTATGGAAAATGATTGAAGATTTAGAAATTTGGAAAGAATATAAAGAAAATTTTAATTTAGACGCAAGAGATTTTTTAATAGAAAAGTATTTAGAGTATTCATTTAAGTTAATTTCTAAAATCTATAGAAAATACAAAGACATAGTAAATGTTGATCAAGAGGAACTATATGGTATATCTTCTTTTATTTTATTAAGAGCCATTGAAAAATTCGATTATAAAAAAGGAATAAACTTCATAAAGTTTTTCAACACTTTCGCTAAATGGATGCTAAAGACTGAACTCTCTAAATATATGAATTTATCCTTAAGAAATCAAAATTTAATAATAAAAAAAATAAAAGAATTAAATAAAAATCAAAAAGATAAAAATAATTCCTATAAATTAGTAAAATTTTTATTAAAATTATCTTTTAGAAATATAAATTATTTAGATGAGAAAATAGAAAATAGTGACTTAAGTTATATAGAATTGATTAAATCCGATGAAAATATAGAATATAATATGGAAATTCAAGAACTAATTAAATACATTACCAACTTTATTAACTATGATTTAACAGAATCAGAAAGAAAAATAATAGAAATGAAATATTTTAATGATATAGATTTGATAGAAATATCAAAGAAACTAAATATATCTACTCAAAGATGTTCCCAAATTCATAAAAAGGCTTTAGATAAAATAAAAAAATACTTACTAAACAAAATATCTTGAAAATTAAAAGGTAAAAATAATATAAAATAGAAAGTAATAATATAAAAAATAAAAAAGGGGTGTTAAAAAAGTGTCTAAAATTTGCTTAAAATGTGGTTATAATAACTCAGATGATTCTAATTATTGTGAAAAATGTGGTGCAGTATTACCCAAGATAAATAAAGGAGTAATGAGACCAGCAAGAGCTAAAATAACTAAAAACTACGAAATAATAAAAACCAAAGTAGAGCAATTATTAGCTAATGAAATAGATTATGATGAATACTATAAGACTCTCGATAGACTTTATGAAAAAATAGAAGAAGCAGGAAATGCTGTTGAAAATACTGAAATTTCTGAAGAACTCTATCCCTACTTTAAGGAGCAAATAGAAATAGGATTAACAGGCATAGATCTATTTCTACAAGCTATTAATGAATTAAGAACATTACCAGAATTATTAGATGTATTATATGATCCTAATTCAAGTCCAGAAGTCATAGAAAACATAACTCAAGAAATAGAAAAAGTAAAAAACTTAGGATTAGAAATGGCAGCAGAAGCTACTGAGCACCTTAATCTTGCTTTAGAAATGGCTATTGAAAATATGAATAGATGGAGAGAAGAAGAAGATATAGCTGGTGGATTTTATGTTTAATTTTATAATTTAATAATTAACATAATATATGTATTCCTTCGTATTTACTTTAAATTTAGATTATAATAATCTAGATTTAATTAAAGTAGAATGTGTTAGTACAAAGGGCATACCTTCAATAAATTTCGTAGGCTTACCTTCTAAAATCATAAATGAATCTAAAGAAAGAATTAAAAGTGTTTTTAATTTATTTCATATAGAATTACCTCCTAAAAAGTACATTATAAATTTACTTCCTGTAGATATAAATAAAGATGGTTCGCATTTTGATTTACCTATTGCTGTATCTCTATTAAAAAATATAAAAAAAGATTTACAAATACCAGATAATATTATAATTTTAGGTGAGTTAGGTTTAAATGGAGAAATCCATTTTGTTAAAGGAATCATTAACTTTTTTGTTAATTTCTTCAAAAATTATAATTTAAAAAACAATTTAAAAAACACTCTAAATTCTGATAGATTTTATTTTATATTACCTTTTGAGAATAAAAAAGATATTTTATTATTTAAAAACTTTAAAAAAACAGAGAATCTTTTTTTGTATTTTATAAAAAACATTAATGAAATTTTAGAAAACAAGATAAAATTTAAAAGTTTAAAAGAATTAGAGGATGATAATCTAAATTTAAGTAATAATGATCATATTAAGGAATATATAGATTTATTTAATTCAATAAAGGGTCAAGAGTTGGGTAAATATGGTTTAGCTATAAGTGCTGCTGGTTTTCACAATATTTTATTTATAGGTCCTCCTGGGACTGGTAAAAGTTTATTAGCCAAATCCATTCTTGCTTTAGTGCCTAAGCCTAGTATTGATGAATTTATAGAAATAGCTTCAATATATAATTATGAAGGTTTAGATGACTATGAAAAATATATACAAATTAGGCCATTTAGATCTCCTCATCACAGTTCATCTTATGCTGCTATAGTTGGTGGTGGTAAAAATATAAAAATAGGAGAAATAGGATTATCTCATTTAGGTATTTTATTTTTAGATGAATTACCTGAATTTAATAGACAGGTTTTAGAATCTTTAAGACAACCCTTAGAGGATAAAAAAATAACTATCTCAAGAACTAATTCTAAAATAACTTATCCAGCTAATTTCTTATTAATAGCAGCAATGAATCCTTGTCCTTGTGGATTTTACAAAACTGAAATAAAAGATTGTGTATGTAATTTTAATAATATTTCTAAATATTGGAATAAAATTTCAGGCCCCATTTTAGATAGAATTGATATATTTATTGAAGTAAATAATATTGAATTTGAAAAATTAATTGATAACAATAGTAATGAATATATTAAATATAAAGATCTTGTAGAAAAAGCGTATAAAGCTCAAAAAAATAGAACTCCCAATAAATTTAATTCTAATTATTCCATTAATGAGATAGAACAATATTGCTATAATTTATTAGATAATAAATCAAAAGTTTTATTAAAAAATTTATATACAAAATATAAATTATCAATAAGAAAGTATCATAGGATTTTAAAATTAGCTAGAACAATTGCTGATACTCAAGAAAGTGAAATTATAAAAGAAGACCATCTATTTAATGCTTTTAAACTTTCTTTTAATAGATACAATAATTTAATTGAATAAATAAATAATTTAAGAAATAAAAAAGGAATAAAAATAAATTTATAGAATATAAAAAATGTAAAGATATTTTACAATTATAAAAATTATTAAAAGATAAAGGAGGTAATGTAAATGGCAAAGGCAAAATTTGTAAGAACTAAACCCCATCTTAATGTAGGTACGATAGGTCATATAGATCATGGAAAAACTACTTTAACTGCTGCTATAACTAAGGTATTAGCTATGAGAAAAATGGCACAATTTGTTGCATATGATCAAATAGATAAGGCTCCAGAAGAAAAAGCTAGAGGTATAACAATTAACATAGCACACGTTGAGTATGAAAGTGATAAAAGACATTATGCACATGTAGATTGTCCAGGACACGTTGACTACATAAAAAACATGATAACAGGTGCTGCTCAAATGGATGGTGCTATATTAGTAGTTGCAGCAACAGATGGTCCAATGCCTCAAACTAGAGAACACATATTATTAGCAAGACAAGTTGGAGTACCTAAAATAGTAGTATTTATAAATAAAATAGATGATCCATCTGTTGATAATGAATTAGTTGATTTAGTAGAAATGGAAGTAAGAGAATTATTAAGTAAGTATGGATTTGATGGAGATAATACACCTGTTATAAGAGGAAGTGCATTAAAAGCTTTAGAAAGTGATTCTGAAAATGAATGGACTCAGAAAATATTAGATCTTGTCAAAGCAATGGATGAATATTTTGAAGAACCACCTAGAGAAATTGATAAACCATTCCTAATGCCTGTTGAAGATGTATTCAGTATAACTGGAAGAGGTACAGTTGTTACTGGCAGAGTAGAAAGAGGAAAATTATTACCTAATACTGAAGTAGAAATTTTAGGTTTAAGGAGGGATCCAATTAAAACTGTTGTTACAAGTATAGAAATGTTTAGAAAAATATTAGATGAAGCTTTACCTGGAGACAATGTAGGATTATTATTAAGAGGGACCTCAAAAGATGAAGTAGAAAGAGGAATGGTAGTTGCTATTCCAGGGAGTGTTAAAGTATATACTAAGTTTAAAGCAAATGTTTATGTATTATCTAAAGAAGAAGGTGGAAGACAAAAACCATTTGGTAGTGGTTATAGGCCACAATTCTATGTAAGGACAGCAGATGTAACCGGTACTATCAAACTACCAGAAAATGTTCAAATGGTAATGCCTGGAGATAATGTTGAATTTGAAGTGGAGTTAATACAACCTGTTGCTTTAGAGAAAGGTCAAAGATTTGCAATAAGAGAAGGTGGAAAAACAGTAGGCGCTGGCGTTGTCACTGATCTTATTGAATAAGCTTTATATGTAGCATAATATAGTTTAATATAGTTTAATATTTTTTACAGATTTTTAAGGGGGTTAAAGATGGCTGCTAAAGGAAATAGGATATTAGTTTATTTATCTTGTTCTAAATGTAAATCTAAAAATTACGTAACATCTAAAAATAGAGTTAAAACCACTAATAAGCTAAAACTGAGTAAATTTTGTAAACATTGTAAAACCCATACTGAACACAATGAAGTAAAATAACAAAATATAAAATAAAAAAAATGATAAATAAAATTAAATCTTTTATATCTGATATAAAAGAAGAATTAAAGAAAATAAGTTATCCAGATAAGAAGGCTCTTAAAAGTGCTACTTACTCTATAATTTTTATTGTTTTTTTTATAGCAGTTTATATGGAAGTAATAGATCTTATATTTAAAGCTATTTTAAAATATGTATTTAGAATATATTAATTAATTTTTTAATTATGTTTTTAATTTGCTAAATTAAAGAAGGTGAAAAAAATGGAAAATAATCTAAATGAAAATAATTTAAAAGTAGATAATAACCAAAATATAGATAATAATAATGATATTCAAGAAAATAAAATAGATGAAGAAATCTCATTAGAATATTATAACCAATTAAAATCACATCCTGAAGCAGAATGGTACGTAATACATACTATGTCAGGGATGGAAGAAGAAATAAAAAAGACTATAGAAACTAAAATTGCTAATTTAAAACTACAAGATAAAATATTTAGAATAATAATTCCTGTTGAAAAGGAAATCAAATATAAATCAGGGAAAAAGAAAGAAATAAATAAAAGATTATTTCCAGGTTATATATTCATAGAAATGATATTAAATAATGAAACTTGGAGCTTTATTAGAAGTATTCAAGGAGTAACAGGGTTTGTAGGTCCTCAAGAAAAACCTACTCCTTTAACAGAATCTGAATTAGAAAAAATAAGACCATTTATAGAAGGTAGGATTATAATTAGGAAAAATGAGCTAAATATAGGTGATAAAGTTAGAATAACAAATGGACCTTTTAAAGATACACAAGGTATAGTAGAAAAAATTATTCCTGAAAAAAACAAAGTGGTAGTTTCCATAATTATTTTTGGTAGAGAAATCCCTACTGAATTAGATATTAGTGAATGTGAAAAAATAGATTAGTATAAAATAAAAAAAACAAAGGGGGGAAAAATTGGAAAATTTTTCATTACTAAAGAATATATAAAAAACATTTTAAAAAGAGGTGAAAAAAGGTGGCTAAACCCAAAAATGAGGAAAAAATAAATGAAGAAAAATCAAAGGATCTCCCAAATGAAATCCAACAAAACATTAATAATTCTCAAAATTTAGGATCAATAGATACTAATATTAATGAAAATAATAATGTATCCCTAGTATATAGAAAACGATTATTTCCTGGCATAGCTATTAAGGCTATTCAACATCCATTTGATGCAAAAGCTACAGAGCTATTATCCAAGGTTCCTTTATTACCTCAATTATTAAAATTTTTAAATAAAGTTTTTCAAGAAGAGTCTTTATATGTTTTATATCATGGAAGTTATCTAAAAGTTTCCCCTATTCAATATCCAAGATTGTATAAAGTATTTGAAGAAGCAGTTAATATTCTTGATTTAAAAGTAATGCCAACATTGTTTTTAGCTAATATGGGTAGTCCTATAGTATTTTCAGCAGGAGTTGAACAACCTTTTATTATTGTTAGCTCTGAAATAACAGAAATATTAAGTGAAGAAGAATTGTTGTTCATGATAGGTAGAGAAATAGGTTTAATAAAATTTGGTCAAAATATTTATAAAACTTTAGCAGCACTATTAGGAATTGTTGGAGCAGGAGGAATTAGTATACTTTCAAATTTTATAAACATTGGCGGATTTAATTTAGGGGGAATAGGTTCTGTAGCAGCAGGAGGGGGATTATTTATACTTGGAGCAACTTTAATATATTGGGAAAGAATGACTCATTT
>JAPYWL010000059.1 GCA_028276365.1 Deltaproteobacteria bacterium
ATAAAATTATTATTTTAAAAGGGATTAAGTTTTATATAAAAAATAGTAAAAAAGAAGGGGGATAAATTTTATGAATATAAAAAATAATCAAAATGAAAACAATCAAAAGAATTTTAAAAATAAATGGGGAAATGTTGTTACTGCTTGTATTACTCCATTTGACCAAGATTTAAAAGTAGATTTTAAGGAATTTAAAAAACTAATCTCTTACTTAGAAAATCATACTGATAGTATATTGATCTTTGGAACTACTGGAGAATCACCAACATTAAACTTGAAAGAAAAAATAGAGATTTCAAAATTTGTAAAAGAAAATACTAATTTACCTGTTATTGCAAATATATCCTCTAATAATTATGAAAAAGCTTTAAAAGAAATGGAAAAATTAAATAAAATGGATTTAGATGGATACCTTATAACTACCCCATATTATAATAAACCACCACAAGATTCACTTTATGATTACTTTTATAATTTATCACTTAATACTGATAAACCTATAATGATATATAATATTCCATCCAGAACTGGGATTGATCTATTACCTGATACAATTGTTGAATTAGCTAAAATAGATAATATAATAGCTTTAAAACAATCACATAGTGATATATCTAAGGTAATAGAGATAAAAGCTAAATTGATTAAGAATAATTTAGATAATAAGTTTTTTATTTATAGTGGAGATGATATTTTAACATTACCTTTATTAAGTTTAGGAGCATATGGGGTGGTTTCTGTTGCTTCTCACTTGATAGGTAAAGAATTAAAACAAATGATAAAAGAATTTAATAATAATCCCAGTTTAAGTTATCAAATACATTATAAATATTACGATTTGTTTAATGTATTGTTTATAACAACTAACCCTATTCCAGTAAAGCAAGCTATGGAATTTTTAGGATTTAATGTAAATAATTTAAGAAAACCACTAAGAAAAGCTAATGAAAAAGAAAAACAAACTATTTTACAAGTTCTTCAGAATTTAGGATTGTTAAATATTAATATTAAAGTTTCTTCTTAATTTTTTAAATTATGATAACATTTTTAGGTAGCGGAACTTTAGGAACCAAACTATTAAACCATCTGCTAAAAAAATATAACGATTTTAAAATAAATGTAATAACTAAGGTAGATAAGTTAGCAAATAGGGGTTATAAACCTAAACCTACCCCTATTAAAGAATATTTAATAAAAAATGATTTAATAAATAAGGTTAATTTAATAGAAGTTGATACCCTAAAAAAGCTAAATGAAAATGAAAAAAATATAATAAAAGAGATGTTAATGAATAGTGAGATAGGAATTGTATGCGATATTGGGTTAATTGTACCTGAAGATTTTATAAACTTACCAAAAATATTTATAAATATACATCCTTCTCTATTACCTTTTTATAGAGGACCTTCTCCTATTGAATTTACCTTGCTAAATAATGATACTATAACAGGGATAACTATATGCTTATTATCTAAGAAAGTAGATGCGGGAGAAATTATAATTCAAAAAATTATAAAAATAGATCCTACTGATAACTCTTTTTCCCTTAAAAGTAAAATTATAGAATTAATTCCTGAGATTTTTGATAGTTTCTTTTATATGTATAAAAAAAATAGTATTAATTTTATAAAACAGGATGAAACTATAGCAACTTATACTAAAAAAATAAATGATAATGATTTTGAAATAGATTTAAATGAAGATATAGAAAAAATTCACAATAAAATAAGAGCATTTTATCCTAATGCTTACCTAAATCATAATTCTCAAAGGATAAAAATATATGATTCTAATTTAATAGCTTCAAAATCTATTAATAATGTAAAATCTATAAAATATAATCCTAAATTCCCATTTTTTAAAGTTTTAAATAATAAGTTATTTTTGGTTAATTTAAAAAATGAATTTTTAGAAATACTAAAATTACAATTACCTAATAAAAAACCTATTAAAAGTATAGACTTTATTAATGGATACTATAGAAATTAAAACTAAATAAAAATAAAGATGAATTTTAAACTAAATTTTATTAGCAATTCTAAAAGAGAAAAACTTTTGAAAAAAAAATTAATCTTTGTCTTTATCTTTAATTTATTATTATTATTTTTTTTAATTAGTTTTGTTTTTTCTCAAAATTCAAAAAATTATATTTTAAAACAGATTGTTAATATAAATGATGAAAAATATATAATAAATTCATTAGGAAAAATATCTTTTGGGTTTTCTAATTTAGGGGTAGATATAAATATTTATAAAGTTAATTATGTAGTTTATAAAGAAATTGAAAATGAGTTAATTAGGTTATCTTCTAATTACTTTGAAAACGTATCTACAAATTTAAAAAAGTTAGGTAGTTATAATTTTAAATCAGATAATAATCCAAAATTTGATACTTATTTTTATCCATTTTTTTACATCTTTGCTGTTTTATATTTTGATAAAGATAATAAACTAAATACTAAAACAAAACTAAAACTAAATGATTCGGTTTTAAATATAATTAAAATTCAAAATAATATCATTGAATTTCAGGAAATCTATAAAAATGAGATAATAAGTAATGGAAAATTGTATAAAAAATCTAATCAAAATTTTAAATTAGTTTTAAATTATAATGTTAATGGTTTAAAAAAAGAAGAAAAAGATAATTTAAAAAGAAATATTAATTTAAAAGGTTCTTATGTAGAGATTGAAGTAAGGTAGTAATGAAAAAAGGAGGAGGGTTTTATAATGGTTCAACCTTTTAAAGCTAAAATAGTAAATTTCCCTAAGAAATTAGATTATCAGGATAAATTGATTATTTGTAAGGAATATTTTTATAATGTTAATAATATTCCTAATGATTATGTATTTACGGATTTAAGTAGCTTAAGTTTAAATGCTTTAAGTCAGGAGCAATATGCAGGATTGTTTTTAGGTGATGAAGCTTATGCGGGATCAGAAAACTTTATTAATATCAAAAACGCTATAAAAAATATATTTAATAAGGATTATGTTATCCCTACTCATAATTTTATTGGAGCTGTCCACTTAATAATTAAAACTTTATACCATACCTTCAATATTAAAAATATTTTAACTACTTACCATAATTATTACCTTTATAAATTATCTATTTACTTGAATCTAAATTATAAAATCTTTAATATTGATAATTTAGTTAGTTATATAAAGGAAATAAAGGAAGAATCAAATAAGTTTATATTTTTTGAGGCTTCAAATTTAATTGAAACTTTGAAAACGTATCAGGATTTTATTAATTTAATAAATTCTCTTGAATTAATTAAAAAAGAAGGATTTAAATTAATAGGGGATTTTAGTAGTATTTTTTCTTCTCTTTATTTATTTTTTAAAAAGTTAAATAATTCTTTTGATTATAAAGACTATAAATCAAAGATAATAAAGTTTAGTAGTATTTTTGATTTAATTATAATGGATGCTGAATATGATATTATGTCTAATACAGGAGCTTTAATATTTACTAATGATTTTTCTTTATATGAATTATTAACTCAATACTTAGTATCTTTTGAAGGATTACATACTTATGGGGGATTAGCTGGTAGAGATATGGAAGTAATCTATAGAGGATTAATACAAGCTTATAATTTTGAACCAAGTTATAACATATATGATTATAAGTATCAAGAAATAAAATATCTATACGATAATGTTAAAAATATTGGATATAAAGTAAGTGATTTAACTAATATTCATTATTTTTATATTGAAATAGAAAATCCTTATAGTTTCAATTTATTACTGTTTTTAAGTTCTCAATGTAGAGGGTTAGCTGTTGATAATAAATTATATTTTTATTTACCAAGTAGAAGATACCAAAAAGCTAATTATGACTTAATAATTACTGCTTTAAAAGAGTTATATCGTTATAAAGATAAGGAATATTTAAAACTAACGGATATATCTGAATTATCTAAAGATTACTCTAAATTAAATTATTCCATTGATTTTCAAGTATTGAAGTTTGACTTAATTGTGGGAAAAAATTTACCAAAGGTTTTAGAAATTAATCCCTTAGATTTTGTTGCTTATAATTTTAATGGAGTAGAAATTATAAGTAATAAAGATAAGGAGTATAGATTAGTTAAATTAGAGGAAGCTGGTTATAATACTTTTTTACTTGATTCAAAAGATGTATTTATAGATTTATTAACGGATAGCGGAACAAGTGCTCAAAGTGATGAACAATTTAGCGCAGCTATTAAATATCAATCTGCTGATGCTTATAATTTATTAAAGCAAAGTATATATGAGATTTTTGGATTTGATTATTTTATTCCTACTCATCAAGGTAGAGCTGCTGAACATATACTTTCTCAAACGCTTATCAAAAAAGGACAGTATGTTATTAATAATATGTATTTTACGACTACAAGATTTCATCAGGAATATGCTGGCGGAATATTTGTTGATTTAATAGTTGATGAAGCCTATAAACCTCAATCTGATTACCCATTTAAAGGGAATTTAGATGTTGAAAAAACAAAAGAATTTGTAAAGAAAAATTACGATAAAATAGCTTATATTTGTATAGAAAATAATGTTAATATGGCTGGTGGACAGCCTGTTAGTATGGAAAATATAAAAAAAATTAAAGAAATATGTGATGAATATAGTATCCCTTTAGTTTTAGATGCTACAAGAATAGCAGAAAACGCTTTCTTTATTAAAGAACGAAAAAAAGGATACCAAAATAAAGAGATAAAGGAAATAATAAGGGAAATGATGAGTTATATAGATGCTGCTACTATATCTGCTAAGAAAGACCCACTAACTAATATAAGTGGATTAATATTAGTAAGAAATCCCAAATGGTATAACCATATGATACAATTAACTACTCTGTTTGAAGGTAGTTATTTTAATGGTGGTTTAAATAATAGGGATTTAGCTATGTTAGCTTTTGGATTAAAAGAAATGACTAATTATTATTATTTAAAGCAAAGGATAGAGCAAGTAAGGTATTTAGGAACACTTTTAAAACAAAAGGGAATACCTATAGTAGAACCAATAGGTGGGCATGCTATTTATTTAGATGCTAAGGAATTTCTAAAACATATACCCCAAGATAATTATCCTGCACAAGCTTTAGCTGCTTATATATATCTATATGGCGGTGTTAGGACTATGGAAAGAGGTATTGTTTCTGCTGGTAGGGACCCTGTAACTAAACAAAATAGACATCCAGAATTAGAGTTAGTTAGAATAACTATCCCTAGAAGGGTATATACTAATGAACACATGGAATATGTGGCTAATGTTATTTTTGAGGTTTATCAAGATAAAGATAAACTTTCAGGATTAGAAATAGTTTATGAACCACCTTTTTTAAGATTCTTTACTGCTAAATTCAAACCCCTTAAAATCTCTAAAACTACCACTACTTAAATAATGAAAATATAAACTTATACTAAGTAATATTGATACACTTTAAAACTAACCATTAAAGATTGTATTGTTAAATGAATGTATTCTTTATACCTAAAAAGCTAATCTTATTTAAACTTGAATTACTAAAAATTAGATGATTTTTAATCATAGGTTTAATTTATCTTATTTTTTTAAAACTTCCTTATTTTTTTTGTTTCTGTCTTTCCTTATTTTTGCTTATTATTTGTATTTAAAAAATAATTCAAACTCTTTTAAAGATTTAATAATTGACATACAATTTTTAAAAAATAATAATTTAAAAAATGTAGAACTACAAGAAATTAAATCAAAATATCAACAAAAGTATATTTTGGAAAATAATATTGTCCAAAAATTTATTTACTATAAGATAATCAGTAATGTTGAGTATATATTAAACAATTTAAATAAAAGTCAAGTAGAGAATAATTTTAATTTTAATACTTCTTTTAAATTAGCAATTATTAAAGCTAACATTTATTTGAAAATGTTTTTTTTTATTTTGTTTTTATTGTTTTATTTCCTTATTTTAATTTTTTTAAATTTTATTTTTGATAAATATATGAAAAGGAATAATGATTTTAAAAAGAAATCTTTTTTAAATTTTTATATTGTTTTTTTTATATTTTTTATTTTTTTTACTTTTGTTTTTCCTTTAATTAACGATTTTGTTTTAGGTTTTTTATTAAATTTTTTTAAAGAACATATTGTTTATTTGATTTTGGTTTTTAACATTTTTGTTTTAGGTTATGTTTTTATTGTATTTTTTTTATTTTATTTTGATTATAATTCATTAGTTTTTAGTTTTCATAAATTTAGGTTTAATTCTACATTTAATTTTATTAAAAATTTAGGTTTTATTTTGATTTTTTTTATAATTGTTTTCTTAAGTGGGTTGTTTTTGAAAGAGGAAAGTAATAATTTAATAATAGCTTTTGTTTTATTAAGTAATATTTGGGAATTAATTTTTATTTTTTTAGCTTTAGTATTTCTTATACCATTAGTAGAAGAAATTATTTTTAGATTTTATTTAATTAGTTATTTAGAGGATATTTTTTATAATA
>JAPYWL010000060.1 GCA_028276365.1 Deltaproteobacteria bacterium
TTTAAATTAAAACCATTTTCGGGTAATAAATTATTATCCAATAAAGGTTTAGTAAAACCTGGAATATAAAGATTTTTATAATCCTCATCTTTTATATTCCTTGAAAAATAAGAAAAATCAGATATTACAGATATATTTGGATTAAATTTAGTTTGAGAGAACGGATTAGAACTCGCTTCTACTAAATCATCTATTATAAAAACTAATATGAATAAAACTAATAATAAGACTTTAAATATTTTAATCATTTTTATCTCCTCCTTTTTTGTTACTTATCACTATAATAAAAAATAACAGATGCTAAATTAAAATAAAACAAACCTAAATTAAGATAAAACCGATTTAGGATAAATTAAGATAATCTAAGATAAATTAAGATAAAAAGGAGGAGATCTAATATTAATATGTGATAATATAATACTTAAAACTAATTTACTTTCTAACTTAAAAAAACAATTAATAAAATCTAAATTTATAGAGATTCTATTTTTTAAATCAACATTATTAGATTTTGAGATGTTATAATTTGATAATAATAAACATATTGAACAATTTTCATTTGATAAATTATTAGCATTATGTTTATGAAAATAATAAGAAGGGTTTAGATTAAAGAAAAATAAAAATAAAGCTAATAAAAAAAATAGATTAAATTTAGTAGCTAAAAAATTTATTCCCCTTACATAAAAATAATTATGGAATTTAAGGAATAACTTAAAAGATCTCATTTATTATACTCTAAAGTTATTATATTTAAACCATCCTTTGGTTATTAATGATTAATGCGAATTCACAATTAATAGCTTCGGCACTTCTTTTACACATCTTCATCCTATGTAAAAATATCTCAAAATACTCAATAATAGAAGAAAAATTAGTATTTATCTTTAAATCAATAATAATAGTTGGCTTGGAATTAGAATTAGAATTATCAATTATTAATTGATCTTTTTCAACAGCATAATTAACTCTATCATGAATATCAAAAGTATTCATATCATTATTTTGAACTCTGCTTCTATGAACATCACTCTTATCAGCAATAATTAAAGAAGCTGCAATAGGATCAGGGATATCTAAGAAATGATCATCTTCATGAGCCCCAATAGCTGACATAACTTTTATTATATCATTATATTCTACATTCATCTCTTTTAATATATCCAAGGCCAAAAATGCACCACTAATTTCATGATTATACCTGGAAACTAAATTCCCGATATCATGTAAAAAACCTGAGATCCCAGCTAAATAAATATCATTTTCAGGATAATTTAGTTTTCTAAGAATATACATAGCTCTTTGAGAAGTTATCTTAGCATGTCTTATCCCATGCTCAGTATAACCCCAAGCCTTTAAATTAGCGTTAGCTTTCTGTAAACAAAATAAAACCTTAGGATTCTTTTCTAAATTATATAAAACTTGCTTTAAATAAGTCATACCTCATCTCCCTTCCTAAAATCAAATAATAATATTATAACAAAAGAGCAATTAATAATAAGAATAATTAATAATAAATTGAAATAACTCTATGATAAGGTAAATTAAACTCCGTATTTTTAGCAATGTTCCATAAAATATTATCTAATAAAGCTTCATTAATCCCAATTTTTTTAGCTATTTTTTCACAAGCTACTATAGTAGCACTTCGTATCTCTATCTCTTTCTCTTTTGAAATAATTAAACCCTGTTTTATCTCATTCCTTAAATCATCTGTATAATTAATTATTTTTTTATATTCTAATAATTGAGGCAACTTGTAATCTGCAAAAATAGTTAAATCCTTTATATTCTTAAAATTTAATAATCTTAAATAAGGGAATTTATTTATTAACTCTTTTGCATTTTTTTCATAATATTTATAAAGTAAATACAGGTCATGAGCTAATAACTGAGCACGCTTATAAAAATATACCTCTATAACCTGTTCATTCTTTAATACATAATCCCCCTTATCCCTATAACTCTTAAAATTATAAATAATATTATCTAAAAACTTATTAACATCTAAGGACTTATCAAATAAATTTAATATTTTATTACTTTCATCATCTTCCTTAAAATAAGTTCTTATTTCATTGACATTTTTAATATCTTCCTTAGAGATAAAAATTTTTTCATATAATTTAGTTAAAGGTTTGCCTAAGATATTTTCTCCTAATTCTCTTAAATTAGTTACTCTCTCTTCTAAAAGCATTAACTCTCCTTTAAAATATCTTATATCTCCATATAATGGATAAAGCATTCTTAATAATTCACCTTTAAATAGTTTAGCCCAATAAGATGGTTTGTCAAATAAAGGATTAGATATAGCTTCCTGTTTTAAAGCTAAAGCCAAAGCTAAATATCCACTTACTAATTCCTCATTATCACCTTCTTTAAAAACTAAAGTCCATTTATCCCTCTCATTTAAATTCCAAAAACAAAAATTAATGGTATCAAGTACAAAAAAATACCAAATACTTCTAAGTGGATTACTTAAATCTATATAATGATACTTAGGTGATATTATCTTTTCAACATTATCATAACTATACTCCTTTAAATAATTCTTTAGATCATTATTAACGAAATCATCAATGGCTTTATCATTAATAGAAACATATTTAGCATTGTTAACAACTTTATTAGCACTATCTCTTATTTTATCTGTTATTTTCTTAGTAGTTATAATCATACTTTCACCCCTTCTAAAATATATTTTTATTTATTTTTAGTTATTTTTATTTATATTAATTCATTAAGGATTTCAGATAAAGTAGGGTGAGGAAATACAACTACCTCACTATGATAACTTAATAAAACAGAAACCAATAAATCTACATCATTGCCTATCATATGAGCTCCTAATATTTCTCCTAAATTATTATATATTATTTTAACAAATCCGATTCTATCAAGATCAGCAATAGCTTTAGGATTAGCTGAAAAATACGCTTTCCTTACTATTACATTATTATTTAACTTATTCTTAGCTTCATCCTCTGTTAATCCATAAAACGCAGCCTGAGGTATAGTAAAAACTACACCAGGTATTAAGCTCTCTATATTTAAAGTATATTCATAAGATAATTTATTTTTATAAAAATAATCTACAATATTTTTAGCTACAATTTTGGCTTGATACTCTGCTTTATGGGCTAACATTTTAAAAGAAGTAACATCACCTAAACCAAATATTAACTTCTTACTCCCTTTTAATCTTAAATTATTATCAAAATAAATATTATTTGTATCAGATTTATTTATTAGCTCTAAAGGTAAATTAGGTTTTCTACCAATTGCAGAAATTATATAATCTACTTCCAATTGCTCCAATTTTCCTTCTTTTTCAAAAATAACTAAATAACTACCATTATTTTGTTTTATTTCTATTAACTTAGAAGATATAAATATATTAACATTATCTTTATTAAGGTGCTTAAATAATTCATTGGATATTTCTTTATCAGCATTAAATAAAATTCTATCAGTTAATTCAACAATATAAAACACTGATTTTTTAAATATACTAAATAAAGATGCAGTTTCTAAACCTATATATCCCCCTCCTACAATTAAAATTCTACTTCCTTTAGCTAAATCATTTAAAAAATCTTTTAACTTATCTCCCCATAAAGTTCTATTATTTAATATTTTAGAATCATCCTTAATATCTGATTTAACTAAATCCAATATATTGATGGGATAACTACCAGTAGCTAGTGCTAAAACATCATAATTATACTCTTTGTTAAAAATAATAATTTTATCGTTATTAAATTTAGCAGTATCAAAAATAACATCTATCTCTAATTTTTTTAGTTTATCTTCTATACCCTTTCTTATAGTATTAACTACCCTTCTTATATTAGTAAAGATATTATCAGGATTTAAAGTTATATCAGTATTAAAAATTTTTTGGGTTTTATAGAAATTTTTAGAGAAATTAAATAAAGCTTTAGAAGGAATACACCCTACGTTAGTACATTCTCCTCCTAAAAACCTATCCTCAATTAAATAAATTTTACTCTCAAAACCTAAGCTTCTTAATTCCTCAGCTAATTTTACACCACCTGGTCCACCACCTACTATAAAAACTTCTTTCATAACTTTATTAACCTTAACCCCTTTCTTTTATATTTTTTATATTTTTTTATAAAAATGAATCTATTTTATAAAATTAATCCAAATAGATTATTTTTAATATTTTTCCAGTTTTAGGGCTTTTAATAAATTCTTTAACAAAGTTTATATTAATTTTAATTAAATTAGTTTCAATTCCTTCTCTTAATTGCCAATTAACGTTTTTTAAATTAGTTAAATATAGCTCTTTAATTTCATTTAATTTAGTTTCATTTAAATTAAAATAATCCTTTAATTTAAGAGAAACTTCTAAGTAATATTCTTTTCTAGAGATTCTTAGTTGAACAAAAGGTTCTAAATAATCAATTAGCTTTAAAGCATTAATAAAATCTTGATAATAGAAATCATAACTAGCTAATCTAATCCAATCATCAAATCTCCCAAGTAATTCAATAATATAGGAACTTCTTAAACATTTACATTCATTACTTACCCATTTACCTAAATCTCCAGTTTTATATCTAATAACAGGCATTAAAAACCGGTCTAAATTAGTTACAACGATCTCACCAGGTCTGTTATCAGGAAATTTTATTATTTCATTAGTTTCAGGATCTACAATCTCTACAAATTGATAATTAGTAAGGATATGATACTGATTTTTTTCAAGATATTTACATTGATAAGCAATAGGTCCAGCATCCACAGAAGCGTATCCTGCTGACCTTATTAACCTAGTTTTTAAAACCTTTTTTAAATACTCTCTTTGATTATCATATAACACTTCTCCTCCATAAAAAATTTTCTCTATGGAAATATCTAAATTATTCTTTTCAATATATTTAGCTATTTCAAGTATCTGAGTAGGAATCCCTAAGATCACATTAGGCTTTAAAACAGATAAATACTCCACAATTAATTCAATACTGGTATTTCCTGAAACAGGTAAAATAATACAACCCAAAGCCTCTAAAGCTTTATTAACCGCAATAAAAGAAGTCCATAAATTCCCCGACATAAATAAATTAGCAACTACATCATTTTTAGTTATTCCAGCTAAAAAATAAATCTGAGATAAATAATAAGTAATCTTTTCAAACTCATCAAATGAATATGCTATATACTTATGTTTTCCAGTAGTCCCCCCTGTAGAAAATATATAACATTTTTCATAAGTAGTTAATATATCTTTAGAACCAGTTAAAGAATGATTATAGATATCGTCTCTTGTAATTAAAGGTAAATTATAAAATATATCAAATAAATTACTTTCATTGATTTGATCAATATTTTTTATATTAAATTTTTCTAATACTTTAGAATATTTTTGTTTATAAAAATGAGAGTTATTGTAAGCGTGTTTTAGTAAAAATATTAGCTTATTAGTTATATAAAAGGGTTTTAATTTAGATAAATCTTCTTCTAAGAATACATCAAAATTAGATTTGTTTTTTTCAATAGTAACTAATTTAGAGAACCTTTTAAAAATATAATCCCCTTCATAAGGAGCACCTATATAACTATGAGCTATCAATCCAATATTAGTAAATCTTGTTATATTAATAGTAGCTAATTTTTCAGTATATTCATATAATTTTTCGTTAGTAGTTAATATTGAACAGCTTTGTAAAATATCTCGATTTTTTTCTAATTTTGATGTTAAAATATCAATATTCTCTATATTTTTAACATAAATAAATCTGTTAAGGGGAGAAATAAAAAAATATTCATCATCAGATAAATCCAAAACTACTCTATCATAATAAATAGCCTTATTTAAAACTTCTTTTGATAATGCTAATTCCTTTGATATAAATTGTTCAACATATTCATCAAAAGATAATTCATATTGAGGTATCTCATTTAGCATTAAATTTAAATGATGAGATAATTTATTAGCAAAGTATTTAAGAAACTCAATATCAGTTTTTCCGATAATATATATAACTTGAGGAGAAGCGCAAGACCTTTGTTCCCACAAACTTATATCATATGCTAAATTCTCACATATAAAATCTATATTATAATTTAAAAATATTTCAGTATCTATAATAGAAATACTATACTTAGGTCCAAATATAACTATATGTTTATTAGGTTCAATATTTTCTAAGAAGTATTTAGTAGAATCTCTACCACCCCAAACTACTATCCCATCTATATACTCATTTAACAAATCTATTAGTTTTTTAGATTTATAATCAAAATTAACAATAGCAAATAAAGAAGCTAATTGTCTATCTATCTCTAAAAAACTCTTAGCAAACAGTAACCCAAAAGTAGTACCTACTTTTGATGAAGTCTTTATTATAT
>JAPYWL010000061.1 GCA_028276365.1 Deltaproteobacteria bacterium
ATTGTATTATAAAAGAAAATGTTAATGTAGGTGCTGGTGTTGTTTTAGCTAATTATGATGGAGTAAATAAATACCAAACTATTATAGAATCCAATTCTTTTATTGGTTCTAATTCTACAATAATAGCTCCAAGAACAATTGGTAGTAATGCTTATATAGGTGCAGGTAGTGTTGTTACTAAAGATGTTGAAAGTAATACAGTTGTTTTTGGTAATCCTGCTAAGTTCTATACTACTACTGAAAATCTAAAATTAAAAAAGTTTTCAAAAAATACAGTTGTTTAAAAAAATTTAGAAAGTATGTAAATAGTAGTGTATAAATTCCTTATTAAAGGGGGGAATTTAAGTGCTTAGAAGTGAGAAATTACATGAAGAATTAAATACAAAATCTATTTTTTCTAATATAGTCCTAATAAGTGGGAACTCTAATATATCTTTAGCTAAAAAAATTTCTGAGCATTTAAATATTCCTATTGCTGATAGTATAATAAGTAGGTTTTCTGATGGTGAAGTTAGGGTTAAGATCTTAGAAAATGTTAGGGGTAAGGATGCTTTTATTATTCAATCTACGTGCCCACCTGTAAATGATAATTTAATGGAATTATTGGTTATAATAGATGCGGTTAAGCGTGCTTCTGCATCTACTATTACTGCTATTATCCCCTATTTTGGGTATGCTAAGCAGGAGAAAAAAGTGGGCGGTAGGGAACCTATCACTGCTAAATTAGTAGCTAATTTATTAACAGTTGCTGGAGCTAATAGGGTTGTTACCATAGAACTCCATGCACCTGCTATTCAAGGATTCTTTGATATACCTGTTGATAATTTACACGCTAATAATATCCTAATAAAGGCTTTAAAAGATAATAATATATTAAATCAAGATTTATCAGAGTTTGTAGTATTAGCACCCGATGCTGGTAGTGTTATTAGATCTAGAGTATTTGCAGAGAAAATAGGAATACCTATTGCTGTTATGTTTAAAAGAAGACCTGATATTGAAGAAGTTGAATCTATGGAAATTGTGGGTGATATTTCCAATAAAAAAGTAATAATAGTAGATGATATGATATCTACTGCTAAGACTCTTATAAAAGCTGCTAATAAGATAATGAATTTAGGAGCTAAAGAGGTTTATGCAGTTGCTGTACATCCTGTTTTTGTTTCTAATGCTATTAATCTTATTGAAGAATCTCCTATTAAAAAAATTATAGTTACTGATACTATTCCACTTAAAGATGAATTAAAAAATAGTGGCAAAATAATTCAGGTCAGTGTTTCTGAGTTATTAGCAGAAGTTATTAAAAGAATTTACCTAAGAAAATCTATAAGTGAATTATTTGATTAAAATATTTGATTAAATAAATGTAAATAAATGTAAATAGATGATAGTATTTATAACAGGGATCTCAGGATCAGGTAAAAATACTGCACTTAAGATCTTAGAAGATAATTCTTTCTTTTGTATAGATAATCTCCCTATTCAATTAATCCCTAAATTTTTAGAAATTATATCTTTTACTAATATTAAAGATATAGCTTTAACTATAGATGTTAGATTAAAAGATTTTTTCTTTAATAATTTTGAGCAAAATTTAAATGAATTTTTTTTAATATTAAAGCAATACGATGCTAAATTAGTTTTTCTAGATTGTAAAGATGAGATATTACTAAACAGATTTAAAGCTAATAGAAGAAATCATCCTTTATCTGTTAATAACCCATTAGAAGGTATTGCTAAGGAAAGAGAATTAATGAAAATTCTAAAAGATAAAGCTCATTTTTATATAGATACTTCTTTTTTTACCCCTTATGACTTAAGGAATACTATCTTAGCTTTGTTAAATTTACTACCTAATGTTGATCTTACAATTAAATTAATATCTTTTGGTTTTAAGTATGGATTGGTTAATGCTGATATTATTTTAGATGTAAGATTACTAAAGAATCCTTTTTATATAGATGAACTTTCTAATAAAACTGGTCTTGATTTAGAAGTACAAAGTTACCTACTTAATGATAATCTTACTTTGGAATTTATTAATAAAACTTATAATTATTTAGAGTTTTTTGTAGCAAATTATTTGGGTAAAGTAAAAAATATATTAGAAATTGGTGTAGGTTGTACAGGGGGAAAGCATAGATCTGTTTTTGTTGTGGAGTATCTTTATAATTTATTATCTCAAAATATCCCTAATATTAACATTTTAAAAGAACATAGAGATATATCTAAAAATTAAAAAACAAAAAAATGAATAGAAAAACTATTCATATTAAATGATTTTTCCGAAATCACTAAATGGGAATCTAATGCCTCTAGGTAGTAAGTTTTTAGTAGGATCTTTATATCCTATTGCTATTATCATTGGTATTTCTTTGTAATCTTCTATATTTAGGAATTCTCTTAATAGTTGTTCATTAAATCCTTCTATTGCGTGTGTTTCTAAACCAAAGAATCTGGCTATAGTCATTATATTCATAGCAAATAAAGAAGTATCTCTAACTGCTCTCATTTTAGCATTAATACTATAAAAATTAGCTATTAGATTTTTATCTACGCTTATATTATAACCTTTGGATTTAGCATCATTTATGACTTTTTCTATATTATTTATAGCTCTTTTATAATTAGCTATTACTACTATATTTGCACTCGCATCTTGTATTTTCTCTTGATTAAAACAAATTTCTCTTAATTTGATTTTATTTTCTTTACTTTTTACTATTATTACTTCCCAGGGTTGGAGGTTGTAACTTGATGGTGCTAATGAAGCTAACTCTATTATTTTTATTAGTAATTCATCATCTACTTCTTTTGTTTTATCAAAAAAAGTTATTGACCTTCTTTCTAATATTAATTTTAAACATTCATTTACTTCTAAAGATTTTTCTGACATTTAATTTTCCCCCCTTTTTTTATAAATTATTCTACATCTTTTTTATAACAATTTACTCTTTTAATTAGATTCTTTTTTCATAGTATTTAACCTTTTTAATTGGAATTATTTAATATTTTTAGTCTTAATTTTAAAGGAATTTGTGATCTTTAGGAGAACTCTATAAAAGAAATTGTTTTTATGTTCTAAGCTAATTATCTTTAGAATTTTATCATAAATAATTTTATTATAAATTTTTATGAGTAAATACTCAATAGAGGATATAATAGAATTAGCTAATGATGGAACTTATAGGAAGGAATTGGATAATTTTGATGTAGTAGTTGAGGGAGGAAATCCTGGGTGTGGGGATATTGTTAAAATATATCTAAAAGTTGATGATAATCAAATAGTTAAGGCGAGTTTTATAGGTAGTGGTTGTACTATTAGTCAAGCATCTGCTAACTTATTGATCTATCATATTAATAGCAAAAAGATAAATGAAATAGAAAATTTAGGTATAGATTTTATAAAACAAGAGTTAGGAGAACAATTTTATTTATTAAGACCTAATTGTGCATCCTTAGCTATTAGTGTTCTTAAAGCTGCTATTAAAAAATACTATAGAATTAAAAATGTTTAACATCTTTCTAAAATATATTAATAGAATTTTACAATCAAATTTGTTTAAATTAACCTCTATATATACGGTTTCTAATATTATTAATGTTTCTATTCCTTTTTTATTATTACCTATTTTAACAAGATATTTAACTCCTTATGATTATGGGATATTGTCGATGTATGCTACATTATATAGTTTTTTTATTCAATTAGCTGCTTTCTCTACTTTTTCTTTTCCTTTTAATATTTGGTTTAAAGAAGATATTTTGAAAATAAAAAAAATCAATTTTAATGTTATGTTGTTGAATTTTTTATCTTTTTTTGTTATATTATTTATTTTATATATTTTAAAGGATCTGATTTTTTTTTATAGTAAATTAACTTTTATATGGTTATTTATAATGGCTATTAATATACTTTTTGATAGTGCTATAGGTTTTGTTACTAATATATATAGGATGGAGGATAAGGTTTGGAACTTTGTTTATTTTAATATTTTTAGAAGCTTCTTAGTTTTTTTTTAGTTATTTTATTTGTTGTAGTTTTGGGTTATAAATGGGAGGGTAGGGTATTAGCTCAAGTTTTTGTTAGTGTTATTTTTGGAATTATTTCTATTTATATTATATTTAAAAAATGGATTTTTTTTGAAGTAAAGGGAGATTATATTATACAGCTTCTTAAGTTTGGTATACCTCTGATTTTTTTTTCTATTTTCTACTTACTTATGTTTCATATTAATAGATTTATAGTAGCCAAATTTTTATCGTTAGAGGACTTGGGAATTCTAAATGTTAGTATTCAGTTAGGAGGTTTTATTGATTTAATAGCTTCTTCTTTTAATATTGCTTTTTTGCCTTGGATTTATAAAAATTTATCCAATATTGATAAGTTGCTAAGAGATAATTTAAGTATTGCTTTAGATCTAAAAAGACGAATAGTTAAAATTATTTACTTATACGTTTTTAGTTTGTTCTTTATTTCATTAATAGTGTATTTTGTTTTTATTTTTATAATGAAATATTTTTTAGGACCTAGTTTTCATAAGGCTATTGAATTTTTACTAATTATTATTTTTGCATTTTACTTTAAAGCTTTATATTATATTTTCTCTTATTTTATAGTATATACTGAAAAAACTATTATTTTAACTATTATAACAGTTATAACTGCTATTTTTAGTATCTTTTTAAGTTATTATTTAGTAATGTTTTTTGGAATCTGGGGAGCTGTTTATTCATTCTTTTTTACTTTTTTTATTTACTTTCTTATTACTTTCTTATTTACTATTAAAATCTATAAATTACCTTGGTTTACAATAAAAACCTAAAAAAATTAGGAAAATTTTATTTAATGTAGAATTTTATTATATGTTTAGTGATATTATACTTTTTTTTAATGATTTTTTAAATTATATTAAATATTTAATAAAAAGTACGGAGTTTTTATTAAATTCAGTTGATAAAAGGATTGGATTTATTATTATTTTTATTTTTGGAACTATATTTGGTAGTTTTATTAATGTTTTAATATATAGATTACCTTTAGAAATAGATTTTATTTTTAAAAGTAGTTTTTGTCCAAAATGTGGAAATCCTATTAAATGGTATCATAATATCCCATTAATTAGTTACATTATTTTAAAGGGTAGATGTTATTATTGTAAGGAAAAAATTAGTTTTCAGTATCCCATTGTTGAGTTTATAAGTGGTTTAGTTTTTGGGTTACTTTATCTAAAATTTGGTGTTACTTGGGATTTCTTTGTTTTAGCTTTATTTTATATTATTTCACTACCTGTTATTGTTATAGATTTTAAGTATCAAATTATTCCAGATGAACTAACTATTGGGGGAATTGTTATCGGATTGATCTTAGCTTTATTAAGGAGTTTATTAAGTTTTCAATTAGATAGTTCCATTAGTTTAGGTATATTTGATAGCTTAATGGCTATTATTGTTAATGTTTTGATATTTGTTATAATTTATTATTTATCATTTTTTATATATAAGAAGGAGGGGTTAGGGTTTGGTGATGTTAAATTAGCCGCTACTATTGGGTCATTTTTAGGGGTTTATCCTTCTTTAGTTTCTTTTTTCTTTTCTTTCCTTTTTGGTTCTATTTTAGGACTTCTTATTATGATTATTAATAAGATAATCAATTATAAAAAAGTTAATCTTTTAAAAAAATATGTTTTTTCTTCGGGAGATTATTTGAGTACAATAAGCATTATTTATGTAGTTAAAACTGATATAGATAAGAAAAATAGTGTATATATAGCATTTGGCCCTTTTATGATTTTAGGTGCTTGGTTTGCTATATTTTTTACCAATTTTATTTTAGATACTTTCTTTTTAACAGAATTAGGATTTTAAATATTTTTTTATAACTATTTAAATATAATTTTATTTCTTAACTAATTCTTTAATTTGTATTTTATCGTTTTCAATATCTAGGATTACTTTACTATTTGGAGTTATTTTATTCTGTAGGATTAGCTTAGCTAATTCATTTTCGATAACTTTTTGGAATCCTCTTTTTAGAGGTCTAGCTCCATAAACTACTGAATATCCTTTTTCTATGATATATTCTTTTAGTTTATCAGTTAATTCTACTTCAATTTGGTTTTCTTTTAATTTCTGATTCAAATTATTTATAAGAATATCAAGAATTTTCATAACTTCGGTAGTGGTTAATGGTTTAAATATAATTATCTCATCAATTCTGTTAAGGAATTCTGGTCTAAAACGATGCTCTATATATTTTATTACTTGTTCTTTGATTTCCTCATAAGTTTTTCCTTTTTGAGCTAAATCTCTAATTAGATCACT
>JAPYWL010000123.1 GCA_028276365.1 Deltaproteobacteria bacterium
TCATTAAATTTATCAGAAATAGGGATTATAACGATTTGAGTAGGAGCCAACCAAAATGGGAATTCCCCATTATAATGTTCAATAAGGATCCCTAAGAATCTTTCAAAAGATCCTAATAATGCTCTATGTATCATAACTGGATAATGTTTAGAGTTATCAGGTCCTATATAATGGATATCAAATTTTCTAGGTAAATTAAAATCAAGTTGAATAGTAGAGCATTGCCACTTCCTATCCAGAGAATCCTTAATTTCAATGTCTATTTTAGGTCCATAGAAAGCTCCCTCTTTTTCATTGATCTTATAATTAATATTACATTTATTGAGGGCATTTTTAAGAGCTTGCTCTGCTTGATTCCATAACTCAATATCTCCAACAAATTCATCAGGTCTAGTACTTAAGTAAATATCATAATCATTAAATCCAAATTTGCTTAATACCTTAGTAACAAGGTTTATAAGTTGAATAATTTCATCTTCTATTTGTTCAGGAGTACAGAAAATATGAGCATCATCCTGGGTGAATCCTCTAACTCTTAATAATCCATGTAAAACTCCAGATTTTTCATATCTATAAACACTCCCATACTCAGCAATTCTTAAGGGTAGATCTTTATAGCTCCTTGTTTTATAGCCAAAAACCTTTATATGAAACGGACAATTCATTGGTTTTAAAATAAACTCTTGATTTTCTTCCACTTTCATAATAGGAAACATATACTTATTATAAACCTGTAAATGTCCACTTATTTCCCATAACTTAGAATTAGCAATGTGAGGAGTTCTTACAAAGATATAACCATTTTGTTCTAACAAATCCCTTAAATATTGTTCAATAATATATCTAATTTTTTCTCCTTTAGGTAACCATATAACAAGCCCACTACCTATATCCTCATTAATTTCAAATAACTCTAAATTAGCTCCCAATATTCTATGGTCTCGTTTTTTAGCTTCTTCTCTTTTTTTAATAAAATCTTCAAGCTCTTTTTTAGTAAAGAAAGCAGTACCATAAATCCTTGTTAACATTTTATTTTTTTCATCACCCTTCCAATAAGCACCACTTAAATTTAATAACTTAAAATTCTTTAAATAAGAAGTATTCAAAACATGAGGTCCTCTACATAAATCAATAAACTCCCCCTGCTTATAAATAGAAACTATATCCTCATTAATATCCTCTCTTAATAACTCCACTTTATAAGTTTCATTTAATTGAGAAAATAAATTTATTGCTTGTTCTTTAGGTAATTCTTCTCTTACAATTGGTAATTTCTCATTAACTATTTTTCTCATCTCTTGTTCTATTTTTTCTAAATCTTTATCACTAATAGATTCTTCAAAATCTATATCATAATAAAATCCTATATCAATAGGTGGTCCAATTGTTATTTTGGCATTTTTATATAATCTTTTAACAGCTTGTGCTAATAAGTGTGCTGTACTATGCCTTAAAACCTCTAAAGCTTCTTCATCTCCTTCAATCTTTAATTCAATACTTTCTATATTATCGTTTAAAACATAAGTCAAATCAACTAATTTAGATGTACCATCTTTAAAATAAACCTTAGCAACTATTACCTTATAAATATCAATATCAATTTTATTATTATTTTTTAATTCCCTTAAAACTTCAATAATAGTTCTATTATAAAATTCTTCAGAATTTTTAATTAATTTATTAGTAGCTAACATTTAATTCACCTCAGTTAAAATTTATTCTCAGTTAAAATTTATTCATTGATCATTTTAATCTCATATTCAATATTAACAGCTTTTTTAAGCATGTTAGATACAGAACAGTATTTTTCATAAGATAATTTAACTGCTTTTTCTAAGTTTTCATATTTAAGATCTTTTCCTTTAAACTGATAAATTAACTTAATATGAGTAAAAACCCTAGGATGTTCATCAGCTCTAATACCTTCAAAAAATATTCTAAAATCAGTAACATTTTCTCTCATTTTTTTTAAAATAGAAATAACGTCCATTGCAGTACAGCCAATTAAAGCAATAGATAATAATTCCATAGGAGAATTAGCACTTTCAAAGCCCCCTACTTCTTTCTTTGAATCTAAAACAATAGCGTGATTACTATTAGAAACAGCAATAAACCTTAATCCTTCTTGATATATAATCTCACTTTTAATAATATTTTTCTTATCTTGATCCATAAAATCACCCCTTAAAGAAAATCTTTCCTTTAAATTATCATTAATATTTACTACTAAAAGCAATTACTATTAATCTATATTGTTTAATTGGTATTCTTATTAATCTTATTAATTAAATCTTGAGTATTTTTAATTTTAGTAAGTGCTTTAGCTTTAAGTGAAATATCATTATATTTATCATATGCTAATTTAAAACTTTCTAAAGCTTGAGTTAATTCATTTAAAGCTAATAAAATTTCTCCTTTAAAATAATAATAATCTGGATTATCATCTAATTTAATAGCTAAATTAATATAATTTAAAGCATTCAAAAAATCATTTTTATTATAATAGATATTAGCAATTTTAAATAAGACAGTTTTTTTAGTAGGGATAA
>JAPYWL010000097.1 GCA_028276365.1 Deltaproteobacteria bacterium
ATAAAAAATTTTTCAAAATTATTTTTTAAGTTTTCTAAATTTTCTAAAGCAAATGATTTAAAAATATATAACAATAAGCTTATAACAAATAGAAAACCAATAAGTTTAATTTTAATCTTGTTATAATTTTTCATAATTTATTTTAAATTAACTTTAAATTATTATTCAAACTGGGGAATAATAATAATTTTATCTCCCTTATCAATAGGTTTATTTCTAATTTTAATACGCTTTATAAGCGATTCACTAATAAAAACAGAATCAGGTTCAATTTTTTCATCAAATTCTACTTTAACGTTGCTTAATTTCTCATTATATCCATCTATTTTAATCATTTTTGGTGGTAACTCAAATACCTTATACCACTCCTCATATATAATTTTAGAAAGTCTTATAGTTGGAGCAATTCCCCACCCCTTAAGCGCTTTTACTTCTAATTCCTTAACTACCATATGATTTTTTTCATTTTCTTCTATAATTTTTTCCAATTGTTTGTCTTCCAAGCCCAAAACACTAATTACTATTTTATTATTTCCCAGTATCTTTTCATATATTATTTCTTTATAATAATAAAACGATGTTATTAAATTTCCATTATTAATTAACTCATTTCTTAAAAAAGGATTCCCTTTTTTAATCAAGATATAATACTGTTGATCTTTTAATGTAAAATTAATAATTCCTGTTATATTTTGCTTTGATAAAATGCTTAATAAATTATCCATATCCTTTTTATTATTTATAACATTATTCATAATGACGTTCTCAAATCTATAAAAAGCTCTCAAGATATCAGAATAATTAGAAGGCATAGTATAAACAGTTATTTTATTTTTTTCACCATATCTATTCTTAAGAATAATAGTAGAAATCTCCTCAAATTCAAAACCCATAAAAACTACACCCACTATTAATCCCTCATCTACCAACACCGCATAATCTTCATTAAAATCTTCTACATTAATCACTACTATTCCACTAAACTTATACTTAGACAAATTTTCAAATAAAAAATTAATCTCACTTACACTATAATATGAAGCATCTACCCCCTTAGTCAACAAGAAAGTAGATAAATTAATCTTTTTTAGCATAATCTAAAAGTACTTTATAGTTTACTATAAATCTTTTAGCTCAAATTTATCAGATTTAGGTTTAGTATCTTGCTTATTTTTAATATCTTGTTTAAGTTCTTCTTTTTTTGGATTAGATAAATCCAAGCTTTTGTTATCTAAAACAGATTTAGTCCAATCTTCATCCTCTAATTTCAATACTTTTCTTTCACTAGTTTTACGTAGATTAACTTTGACCTTTTCAGCTGTGATAAAATTTAATACCACAAAAACTACCATTACTACCAAACTAATAAAAGATAAGTAAAAAGAAATATTCTTAATTAAGAATACTTTTTCCAATTTATTACCCCCTTTTATTTATTTTATTCAATTCTATTTAATATTTTTATACCAATTACTTTGGGTTTCTATAACATAGAGAATATACTTTTCTATTTGCTGTTGTTGAGTAGGATTATCATAAAGAAATTTTAATCCTAATTCATACTTTTTTAGATATTCAACTTCTTTAATCCAAACAACTTCAGCTTTTAAAGCAACAGTTTTACCAGTTTCTAGTTCCAATTTTATATCTATTATTTTTCCTTTAGGAATGGGGTTAGAAACCTCTATTTTAGCCCCCCCTAAGCTTATATCTCTTGTTACAGTTTTATAACCCGGAATTTCATTAGACAATACTCCAACATCTCTATTCAACCTAGCATATTGTCTTTTATAATCCACTTCATCCTTAGATTGTAATTCTTTTTGTTCCTTTTGTTCTTTTGGCTTTTTAAAAAAACTAAACAAAAACCCCATTCATTTCTACCCCCTTTTTTATTATTAAACATCTTTAAAAAATTATCCTTTTACATTAATATTAAAACACTAAAAACTTAAGGAAAGAATTACTAAAAAATTTAATATAATAATAAAGGAAGGGTAGATAATAAAAAAGGAAAATAAAACAATAACATTAAAAAATTTATTAGTAATTTAAAATTTAAGAAATAAAAAAAATGAATAATAGGTAGTGATAATCTTTATTAGCTAATTTAGTTATCACTTACCTATTATTCATATTAAATAGTAACTATTTTCTTCTACTCATTTTAGTGATATGGGTCATAAGAGTAAGATCCATCTGGTCCACTATATTCGTAAGAATTACCTCCACCTCCATATTCATCATAATCATAATCAGGAGAAGATGAAGAGTTATTATTTTTAGGATACCCTAAATCATCATAATTATAATCTGGAGTTTTACTATCTTTTTTATCATTTTTAGCTAAATACAAATTAGAATAGTTAGTATAACCTACTCTATAGGTCGTATTCATAAATCCCACCTCTCTTTTTTATTTTTTTATTTCTTCTTTTACATTAAAAGATAAAAAAAACAATAAAAAATTCAAAGCATTATTTGTAAAAAATATGTTAAAAAATAAATCAAACAATTTATTTAATTAAATGCTTTTTATAAATTAATAAATAAACAAAATAATTACTCTTCAAATAAAAGAAGAACAGATTCGATAATCACAAGTAAAACAGAAATTATATTAGAAACAAGCGCCCCAATAGCTAAAGCTATAGCAAAATCTTTATATCCTAAAAAAAATAAAAATATAGCAGGAACTAAATGTAAATCAGCTACAAAAGAAGTTGCTAATATCTTAGTTGCTAAAAATTTAGATTCTCCCAATTTAAAAATAGTAGCAAATAAATTTATAAACAAAGCTATAAATATAGTAATAGCATTAGGAAAATATAGAAACATAAAGTTAGTTGTTAATGATAATATAATAAATATATCAGAGATTATCTTTTTAGCCATAAATTATTCACACCTCTATATTTGCTCTATATTTATTAATTCTTTACTATTTTTAATAAAAGCTTCCATAATTCTTTTTAAGTTAGAATATTTTCCAAATATAATAACAACATCGTTTTCTTGTAAGATAGTATTAGGATCAATAGATACCTCTAAGTTATCTCCTCTTTTTAATGCAATTATAGTAGATTTAAATTTCTTTCTTATAGTAGTATCAGCTATCTTTTTATTATTTAAAATACTATCTTTATTAATAACTAATTCAATGATATCTATTTCTTTTTCTTCGCCATAAGAAACTTTATCTAATAAATCTGATACAAACCCATAAGCTTGATGAGAAATATAAGATATAATCCTTGTAGAAATAATTTTAGATGGAATAATACAAAAGTTAGCCCCCAAACTCTTATATTTCTCTTCTTCTTCATTATCAGAAGCCAATATGT
>JAPYWL010000063.1 GCA_028276365.1 Deltaproteobacteria bacterium
AATATCACCAAATAAATTAGGTAAAACAAATACTTGAAACTCGCTTCTTCTTTTTTCATCTATTAGCTTAGCTGTCATAATATCAATAAACCAATCATCAGCAACTATTTCAGGATATTCTTTACTTACTTCATAAAAAACTTTTAAAAATATTCCATCTGTAGTTTTAATAACATTAGCTTTATTAACTGCAGTAACTTTCTTAAATCCATTTTTCTTAGCATACTCAAAAGCTAATTTAACTATTCTATATGTTCCAAAATAACTAATTAATCTAAAATCTATTCCGAATTCATTTTTTATTTCGATTCCATAAGATCCAAGAGCATATAGATCTTCTGTATTTTCCCTAAAAAACGTCCAGTTAATATTTAATTTAGGGACTCTAACAGGCCTAACATTAGCAAATAAATCTAGTACTTTTCTGATAGCAACATTAGCACTTTCTATATTAGGCATATTATCTCCCGCTTTAGGAGTAGTAGTAGGACCTTTAAGAAGAACATGACACTTAACAATTTGCTCTAAAACATCATCAGGAATAGGCTTTAAAACTTGGATTCTTCTTTCTATTGTTAAACCATCTATGTAATGAAATTTAACTTTACCTTGTTTTACTTCATTAGCTAAAACATATTCTAATATTCGTTGAGCTTCTTTAGTAATATAAGGTCCAATTCCATCACCACCTATAACCCCTATAATAATTGGGCTTATCTTAGAATAGTCAATAAATTCAGTATCATTCTTAGTTTTATTAATCCTTTCATATTCTTTTCTTAGAAGATTTCCAAAATGTTCTTTAGCTTGATTAATAGCTTCTTCAATATTATTAAACTCTATAACTTTCATAATCTTTTAATAAGAATGCAGACCTATTTATATTCCGCCTTAACACTTTAGGAACCTTAGTCTGCAGGCGGTAATAGTTCCCAATTTTTAGTTACTTATTTCTTTTTAGAAGAAGCACTAATTAATCTTTCAAATTCTTCAGGATTAAATGCTGCTGCCATTGCATATTCATAAGATATTAAGTTTTGTAAATACAAATCTCTTAAAGATTGATCAAATGAGATCATACCATCTTCTGCTCCTGATTGAATAGCGTTAGTAAGCATATGAGTTTTACCTTCTCTAATAAGATGTCTAATAGCAGGAGTACCTGTCATTATTTCCAGTGCTAAAACTCTACCACTACCACTGGCCTTAGGTATTAAATTCTGAAAAACTACACCCTCTAAAATCATAGATAACTGTACTCTAATTTGATGTTGTTGATGAGGTGGAAAAGTATCTATTATTCTATCTACAGCATTAGCACAGCCGGTAGTATGTAGAGTCCCTAAAACTAAGTGTCCAGTTTCAGCAGCAGTTAATGCTGTTTGAATTGTTTCAAAATCCCTTAGCTCACCTACTAATATAACATCAGGATCTTGCCTTAATGCAGATTTTAATGCATTAGCAAAACTATGAGTATCAGCACCAATTTCTCTTTGAGATATTATAGCTAATTTATCTTTATGTAAAAATTCTATAGGATCTTCAATAGTAATAATATGACATTTTCTATTAGAGTTAATATAATCAACCATAGCAGCTAAAGTAGTAGATTTACCTGAGCCTGTAGGCCCAGTTACTAAGACCAACCCTCTGGGTCTTAATGCTAAATACTTAAAAATTTCAGGTAATCCTAATTCATCAATGGTAAAGGGTCTAGAAGGTATGATTCTGACCGCTAAAGCCCAAGAGTTTCTCTGAAAATAAGCATTACACCTAAATCTCGCTAAATTAGGTACACTATAAGCAAAATCTAGCTCTTTTTCTGCTACTAATTTAGCTTTTTGTTGCTCAGTAAGAATTCCTTCTATCATTTTTCTTATACCATTAGGAGGTATAACCTGAGGAATAGCTGGTTGTAATTCTCCATCAATTCTTAACATAGGAGGAGATCCCGCTTTAATATGTAAGTCACTAGCATTTTTTTCTACCATCATCTTTAACAATACATCAAGAGGGTTTTCAGAAACTACACTCATTACATTCACCTCTTTTTTATTTCATATCTTTTTACTTACATAATCTCTATTTTTAGTAAAGTAGCACTATTACATAAACTCAAAATTAAATTATCATTTACCTTTAGAATTGAATTAATATTCTCATAAATCCCTGCATTGAAATCTGTAATATCACTTAAATTGTTAGTATAAAATAAACTACCACTACTACCTACAATAAAATAAATATCATTTATATAATTTATATCATTTATCTCAATAAAACTTTTAGGTAATGATATTTTTTTAAAATTTTCATTTTCAAGATATCCAATAAATCCTGTACTTAAAGCAAAAACTTTATCATTAATCACTTTAAAATTTTTAATAGAATAAAAAGAGCCTGTACTTATTTTCTTATCAACCTCTAAATTAGAATTTAAAAAAACTATTTCACCGCTACTATTACTAAAAATTAAATTACCTTTGTAATTAATCCCATTTATTACATTAAAACTTTTTTCTTTTAAAATTTTAAAATCTTTATCAACTAAATATAGTTTTGAATTAACAACTACCAAATATTCATTATTACCAAATTTAACAATATTATTTATATCACTATAACCTACCTTAAAAGAAAGTGTATTTTTTTCACTTAAATTTAAAGAATTAATTAAATCATTTAAATCATAAAGCATAAAAATTGATCCACTATTACCATAAATAAATAATTTATTATCAATAAAACTTAATCCCCTAAATCTATTAGCTAAATAACTAATCTTTATTTCTTTAAAATCTAAATTCCCTTGATTTAAAGCAGTTAAATCAAATAAAAATAATTTATTTTCTCCTAATAAAATTACTTTTGAATCATATGTAAAATAATTTAATAAATTAGAGTAAAAATTAAATTTAATTTTATTGATTTTGATATTTATTTGTTTTTGACTAATGTTTTGTATAGATTCTGTATAAACAGGATTCTTATTAAATTCTTTTTGTTCTTGTTTTATTTCTTGTTTTACTTCTTGTTTTATTTGCTGTTGTTCGATCATTTTTTTTTCATTAATTATTTCATTTTCTATTTTTTGTTCTACCTTAGTAAGATCTTTAATTAACTGTTCCGCTTTTTGCTTTTCTTTGATTTTTTCTTGTTCTTTTTGAGCTTCTTCTATTCTTAGATTTATAGAATATTCCCTTGTTTTTATAAATTTATCAAGCGAATCAACTAAAATAATAATTTCCTCAAAATCTTTTATATCCTTAATATCAATATTAAACTGATTAATTTTCTCTTTTATTAAATCAACTCTATTTTTTATTTGTTTTAGTTTCACTTTCTCCTCTTTAAGAGGATCTTTATAAATAGATAATAAATATTTAATATTTTTATTTTTCAATTCAGTTTCAATATTTTTTACTTTAGAAAGGATAGAATCTTTTAGTTCTTGTATATCTTTTTTTAATGAATTAACATCTTCAAGAATTTCATTAATATTTTTAAGTTTTTGATCAACTACCTGAGTATTATTTAAGGCAGTAGAAGAGAAAGTAGCATCCTCTACGTATTCAGCTTTAAAAGTCTTGGGATTAAGAGAATATAGTTTAATAAGTTCTAATTCTCCAGCATCAAGAAAAATCCCACAAGAGCAAACATCTACCCAAATATTACTATCCATAGAATAGTTAATTAGCTTCATAGGATTAGAACAAACGGGACACAATCGATTTCCACTACCTTTTATACTCTTACCTGAAGTAGATGGGAAAAATTTTTCTATATCTTTCAAAGATATTTCAAGTGCTTTAGTTAATTCCCCCTTATCAAACCATAAAGAAGAACATTGCGGACATTGATCTATTTTCAAAATACTACCATCTGGAAACTTTATATTTAATATCCTAAATTCTATATTACATAATGGACATTTTCTAATTAAATTTTCTTGCTTTGAAGCTAAATCCTTAATACTATTTACTTCATTTATTATATCCTTTATCAAATCTTTAAACATAAGATTTTCCTCCTTAATAAAGGAAATTATAAAAAAGCTTAAAAAAGATTATTTAGACCCTAATACCACATTTTTAGATAATCTCTTACCTAATCGAATTATATCTATTTTAATATTATCACCTGGTTTATATTTATCAAGGATTTTTCTATAATATATTGTATTTTTTACTATCTCAGAATTAATAGCATATATAATATCACCTTTTTTAAGGCCAGCATTATAAGCAGGTCCATCAGTTTCAATTTCTTTTATCATAACTCCTTCATTAATATTTATTCCTAAAAATCTGATTATTTCAGGAGTTAGATCAACTACTTCGACTCCTAAATTAGGTCTAACTACCTTACCAAAAGCTTCTAAGTCTTTAATTATTTTTTGAGCTTTATTAGAAGGAATAGCAAATCCAATTCCTTGAGCACCAATTGCAACTGCAGTATTAACACCAATTACTTTTGAATTTAGATCAACTAACGGACCTCCAGAATTCCCAGGATTTATAGGAGCATCAGTTTGTAATAAATCCTCTAAATGTAAATTCCCTACATCAATTGTTCTATTTTTAGCAGATATAACCCCTACAGTAGCACTATAATCAAATCCATAAGGATTACCTACTGCAATAACCCATTCCCCAATTTTTATACTATCTGAATCATCAAATTCCAAGGCAGGAATTTTTATATTTTTATCTGTTATATCCAATTTAATAAGAGCTAAGTCAGTAAATGGATCACTTCCAACTACTTGAGCTTTATATTTTACACTATTCTCAGGAAAAGTTATATAAATTTCTTTAGCTTTTTCAATAACATGATTATTAGTTACTAAATAATATTTATTAGAGTCAATAACAAAAGCGGAACCAATTCCTTGGCCTTTAAACATCTTATCCCAATCTGGTCCAAAAAAATATTTAAAAAAATCATCCCAATCTTTAGACCACGGAGTATCAGAAGTAATAACATCAACCCTAGCTACTGAAGGCTTAACTTCTTCTATGACTTTTACAAATGTATTCTTATCTGCTTCTTTTATCACTACTGTTTGCTTATATAACACATTATTAACATTAGAATTATTACCAAAGCTTCTTGTATTATTTTTAATAAAACTTAAAGTAAATATAGAACCTATAATACTACCAATTATTGAGCCTACTATAATGGATATTATTACCAATAAAAACAGTCTTTTATCCATATCCTTTTATTAATTACTTTTATATATTTAGAATAAAATTCCTTTATAAAAACAAAAAATTCTATAACTCTTTTACCTTCATTTTTCAAATGCTAAATTTATTTTATTTCTTTATAAAAAGTAAAAAATATAATAATCTTTTAAATTTTACCTAAAACTCCCAAAGCTCCCATAGTAATTACAAACATTTAGCAGCATAAAATTTTATTTATTTAATTCAAATCTAACAATATCATATAGAATAACTTCTTTACTACCAATTTTAATATACCAATCTTTTCTATTAACTATGGGCATCCCTTTTCCTAAATCTTCATGATCAGAAGCAGTTAATTGAACATTACTAAATCCTAGAATTTCTTGGTTATTAGCTGGATTAACAACTCCCTCCACACTTGAAAAATTAGCAATATACTTACCATACCATCTTAAATTTTTATCTTTAATAATATAATTTATAAACCCATTATTTGGATCATTATACTCATTAACATTAAATCTTCCACCATCCATTAGCCACCTATAAATATCCCTATCAGGAATTGTCAAAGATCCTCTAGTTGTTATTATATTAGCTGATAAATAAAAATTATTTGAATTATAATTTTTATCTTGATAATTTAAAACAACAAAATTCTGAGAAACAATATTTATAGGTTTAAAATTAAGATTCATACTTTGTCCATTCCCATAACTAATATTCCTAAATCTTTTTCCATTATTATCAT
>JAPYWL010000064.1 GCA_028276365.1 Deltaproteobacteria bacterium
GAAAAGCTAAAGTACTATCCCGATGCATTGGGATATTTCAATGTAGCAATGACTTTGGACCCTAATAATAAAGAAGCTAAAAACAATTTCAATAAATTATTCTCTGCTTTTAATAGTAAAGCTCTTAAATTATTAAATGTAGTTGTTGATGTTAACATGGTTTTCATAGATTCTCTTATTAGAAACGGATATTATCTTTTTAAAGTTATTATAGAAAACTATAGAGATCAAGAATTAGCTTTTAATTTAGATAATTTTTTAGTTGTTGATAATGATAACAATTTTTATAGACCCTTAACTAATCCATTTGAAAGTATTAGAAAAGATACTATTTCTAAAAAAATAACCATAGAAGATTTTGCTATAAGTAACTATTTACTTCAAAGAGAAAATTTAGATTTTAATTATAAAGATAATTATATCTTAAAACCTTATGATAGCGTTAAGTTAGATTTAGTTTTTTATATTCCTAATAAAAAAGTAAAAAATATTAGCTTTCAAGTTTTTAAGATAAAAATTAAGGAAGGAAAAAAAGAACAAGATTTACCAGTGGTTTTTAAATTACCTTTTAGTATATAAACTTTTATAGGTTAATTAGTTAGGAGTGGTTATGTATGCTAACTTTTCAAGAGCTTATAATGAAATTAAATGAATATTGGGCCAATTATGGATGCGTTATAGGTAGTCCTTATCATACTGAAGTTGGTGCTGCTACCATGAATCCTTTAACATTTTTTAGATCCTTAGATAACGAGGATTGGTTTGTTGCTTATTTTGAGCCATCTATTAGACCTGCTGATGGTAGATACTCTAAAAACCCTAATAGATTACAGCATTATTTTCAATACCAAGTTATACTTAAACCTGCTCCTGCTAATGTTATTGATGTTTATATTAAAAGTTTAGCAGATTTAGGAATTGATATAACTAAGCATGATTTTAGGTTATTAGAGGATAATTGGGAATCTCCTTCATTAGGTGCTTATGGGGTTGGTTGGGAAATCTGGCTTGATGGTATGGAAATTACTCAATTCACTTATTTTCAGTTAATGGGAGGCATTGAACTTGAAAAAGTATCTGTTGAAATTACTTATGGTTTAGAAAGAATAGCTATGTTCTTACAAGACAAAAACTCAGTTTGGGATATTAAATGGAACAAAAATTTAACTTATGCTAATTTATATAAAGATTTTGAAATCCAATTCTGTTATTATAATTTTGAAAAAGCTAATGTTGATAATTTAAAAAAACTGTATGAGATCTATCTTAATGAAGCTAACTACTTGCTTAGTATTAATTTATATTATCCTGCTTACGATTATGTTTTAAAACTTTCCCATATATTTAATTTATTAGATTCTAGATCTGCTATTGGACCTATTGAACGAAATAATAAATTAGCTGATATAAGAAACTTAGCTAAAAAATGCGCCTTGCTTTATATCCAAGACAAAACCCAACATAATATTACTTCTAATATTTTATCTGTAGTTAAATAACCTTTTATCTAATTTGTTAAAAATTCAATTAATTTAAGAATTTGTTCTTGATATACTTCATAAATTTTTTGGATTTTATCCTTAGTAATAAAATTAGGAAGAGAAGGAACTGGAAATAATTCTCCATAGCTCCTATAATTTAAATCTTTAAATGATATAAAATTCCAAACTCTATTATATTTTATTATAAAAAATGAATTGTATAATTCTTTTTGATGATAATATTTCTTTTGTAGGTAATCTAAATATGGCTTAATAAAATCCATTATATACTTAGAACCTACTATATAACTTATGTTTATTTTTTTTAACTTATTATCAAAATAGCAAACAGCCTCAAAATCTTTAATTATTTCATCTTTTAATTCAATTTCATTTGATGTAATATTAAAATTTAAAATATATAATGGAAAATCTAAGATAAACCCCTTAAACATTGGAAAATATAAAATAACTTCTTCTGAACCAATATCCGTTTTTTTAACCATTGCCCCCCTTAAATTACCCTTGTAATATCCAAAGGAAAAATCAATTATATTAAAAATAGAATTAATTATAATTAAATCTTCTAAGTTTATAATTTCTTTAAGCTTTTTTTTATTATTATATTTTTCAATAAAGTCTCTATTTATCAATTTTAAAACACTACTAATTCCTAAATTAATAACATTATTTAAATTTTCATAGTAATTTTTGTCGTAAGATTTTATATCACCTTCATATTTTATAATCCAATTATAAGAATTATTATTATTTAGATTTTTTAAAACAAAGGAAATAAGTAAAGTCTTAAATTTAGCTTGAAATTTTTTTTCTATGATAATCAGGATAATAATAGAAATAATAAAATAAGAAAAAAATAAAATAACTCTAAACATAATTATAAAATTATAAATTAGCACAGCTTGCTGCTTATTATATTTCAAAAAATTAGGACTAAGGTAATACTTAGAATCAGGATTATAAGGATTATAATAATCCTGTATTTTGTAGGTGTAATAAAATATTACTATGAAAAATAAAGTTATCACAATGAAAGTGATTATTATAATGCTGCTATATTTATTAGTTAATCTTATTAAATTTTGAAAGCTCTTGTGTTTCATGCTATTTTTTTATAATTTTATTAAGTTTTTTATAATAAAAAAAATGAAAGGGAGCTTTTAAGGGCCCCCTTTTATAAGTTATTTTTTTAGTTTAGCAAAATTTTAAAAAATTAAGAATTAGGTTTCTACGCTATTGGGAGGTAGCATACTTAATGCTTCCTTAACTGCTTCATATACATTAATTAGTCCTGCACCTTGATCGAATTGATCATAAGGTTTGTTATCAGTTGGATCAGTTTTTTCTAATTTAATAGCATGCTTCATTAGTAATTGTTTAACTTGTTCTTGAGTTAGGTTAGGATTAGCTGATAAAATTAAAGCCATAGCACCTGCTACTCCCGGAGTTGCCATCGAAGTTCCACTTATTGCTATATATTTTCCATCTGCAGTTCTTGGGATTCTTCCTTGAGCAGCTAATTTATCTAATTCACTACCCGGTACATTAGCTGCCCATATACTAACCCCTGGCATAGATACATCAGGTTTTAGCTTACTTGTTTCATCAGGAGCATTCTTAACTGGTCCTCTTGAAGAAAATCTTGCTATATCATCATCACTTAAATCTACTGTTTTGTTATCTTGATATGCAGCAACAGTGACAGCATTAGGAGCAATAGCAGGAGTACCCACAGTATTAGGGTAAGGCCCACTATTACCAGCAGCTATTGCAAAATAAACCCCATCTTTTATTGCTTTTTCTACAGCTAAAGCTAATGGATCTTGGTTCCAAGGTTTGTAGGCATAGCCTCCTAAGCTCATATTAGCTACTACTTTTTTACCTTCTTTTTTAGCTTTTTCTACTACTTGATTTATTCCTCTGATAATATCAGAAGTGTATCCACTTCCATCATCTCCTAATACTTTAATCCCCCATATTTCGGAAGCAGGTGCTAACCCAGTAAATCTTCCATCCCCAGCTGATATACTTGCTACATGAGTACCATGGCCATGTCCATCTCTTGGTTCTGTTTCTTGTCCTTTTGTAGCATCATAAAAATAAGTTAATCTATTTCCAAAGTCATCGTGCTTACCTATGCCTGTATCTATAACAGCTACAACAACCCCTTGCCCTTTTATCCCCATTTCATGAACTTTATTAGCTTGGGTTATATCTAAAGTTACATTAACTTCAGGTAAAGAAGGAGGTCTATTTTCTCCTTCACTTTTTATTTCTTTTAGTTTCCTTCTTTTTAAAGCTTCTTTTTCCTCTTCAGGTCTAATTAGTTCTACTTTTTCATCCATAAAAGCTTTTAGATTATCAGGTAAGGCTTTAAATATATCCGGAGAAGCTCCTTTTTTAACCTGTGCTAAATAAAATCCATTACCTAAATCTTCTACTATTCTTCCTACTCCTAACTTACTTAGGAGTTTTTCTATTTCCGCCTTATCTCCTGTGAATATAACCCTTTCATATTCAGGAGATTTATGCTTTATTGAATGCCCTCTTATTGGATTTATTTCCATTCTCTTTTCACCTCCTTTTATCTTATTATGAATTTAATCTTTATCTCCCTTTTATAAAAAAAGTAAAAAAAATGTTAAAAATAGAAATTTTAAATAATTATGGATTAAAAGGTAAGATTATAATTAAGGTATAGTAATAAAATTACAATGAGAAAATTGATAATAATTTTAGTAGTATTGAGTGCTTCTATAGAACCTATTATTGTTAAACTTGGGTATAATAATTTTAAAAATATAAATCCTTTAGAAATAATAGTTGTGAAAAATTTAGTAGGATCAGTTATTTTTATTATTATTACACTTTTTAACTATTTTATTTTAAAAAAATTCAGACTTTTAAAATTAAAAGAAATCTTGGAAATATCTAAAGTAGCTTTTTTATTATTATTTACGACTTCTATGACAATTGCTTCACTAAAATTTATTCCTGCAATAATAATGCTAACCATATATGCTACTACTCCACTTTTTGTAGCTTTGGCTAATTCTTTAATAAAAAAAACAGAAAAAATTGACATCAAATTTTTTATAGGATTTGTATTAGCTTTTATTGGGGTTAGCTTGACTATAGGTTTGTATAAATTTAGTTTATTAAATTTAACAGGAAGCTCAAATTTATTAGGCATATTTTTGGCTTTCTTAGGAGTTTTAAGTTCTACTACTTATAGAACCACTTTAGATTATTTAACTAATAAATATACCCCATTTGTAGTTTCTAATTATATATTCTTAATTAATGGGATATTTATATTTTTATTTGTATTTCCATTTGTTTTTAAAGATTTACAATTGGGGAGTATTTTAGTAGGTATTTATGGGGGGATAGCTGGTAGTATTGCTAATATAGCTTTTCTGTATGCTCTTAATATTTTGGGTTCAACTAATGTTTCTTTATTAAATATGCTTAATCAACCCACAGTTATATTACTTTCTGCTATTATTCTCAAAGAGAACCTATCTCTTTATCAAATAGTAGGTATAGTTTTAACTATTGTAGGGATAAATATCGCTAAAAGACAAAAATAAAAAGTTATAAATAAACAGATTTAAATAAATAGATTTAAATGGATAATTTAAAGCTACATGTATAATCCGCCACTGATGTTTATAACTTCACCAGTAATATATGAAGCTAAATCCGAAGCTAAAAATGCTACCAAATTAGCTACATCTTCTGGTTTCCCCGTTCTTCCTAAGGGTATAGAATTTATAATGGATTCCTTTATCTTTTCAGGTAGCTTATTAGTCATATCTGTTTCAATATATCCTGGAGCAATTACATTAACTGTTATATTTCTTTTAGCGTATTCTCTTGCTAAAGCTTTAGAAAATCCAATTACTCCAGCTTTAGAAGCACAATAATTAGTTTGACCAGCACTACCTGATAATGCTACTATTGAACTTATATTTATTATTCTACCATATCTTTTTTCTATCATATCACCTATAAATTCCCTTGTTACATAAAAAACTCCATTTAAATTAACATTAATAACCTCAAACCATTCTTCATCTGTTAAGTTTCTTAGTAATTTATCCCTATTTATTCCAGTATTATTAACTAAGATATCTATTTTCCCTAAATTAGAATGTATAAATTCTTTCATCTCTTTTACCTCATTTAAATTAGCTACGTTTGCTTTAAAAGTTAGTACTTTAACGTTAAAATCGGATTTGATTTTATCAGCTAACTCTTGGGCTTGAGTAAAATTAGTGTTATAGTTAATAATTACATTAGCTCCTGCTTGCGCTAACTTATAACATATAGCTGCTCCTATCCCTCTTGAACCCCCAGTTACTAATGCATTCTTATTACTTAAATCTATAGTCAGCATATTTTTATTTCCCCC
>JAPYWL010000065.1 GCA_028276365.1 Deltaproteobacteria bacterium
GTAGTCAATATAGATCAATTATTCTATACCACACCCAAGATCAAAAAGAAAAAATATTAAACTACATTAAAAAACTACCTCAAGAGGATTTTTATAAAAATTACGAAAATAAAGAAATAACAACTGAGATAAAAAAATTTGAAGAATTTTATGAAGCTGAAGATTATCATCATAATTATTATAAAAATAATCCTAATAATCCATATTGTAAATTTGTTATATCACCCAAAATAGAAAAATTTAACAAAAAATTTAAAAACATTATTAAATAAAAAACAAAAAATTAAAACTCGTTTATAAAATTTTTATGGGTATAATTAAAGATTTTAAAAATTTCATTATAAAGGGTAATATAATTGATTTAGCAGTTGGTGTAGTTATTGGTATTGCTTTTAATCAAGTAGTAAATTCTTTAGTTAATGATATAATAAATCCCTTAATAAGTTTATTTACAGGAGGAATTGATTTATCCACCTTTAAAATTGGACCACTTTATATCGGTAAATTCTTAAATAGTATTATAAGTTTTCTTATAGTAGCTGCTTCTATTTATTTTTTTATTGTTTTACCACTTAATAAAATAAATAAATTAAAAAATAAAAACGAACAAAGTCCTTTATCTGAATAAATAAAACTATAAAAAATTTTTATATTTTTAAACATCAAAAATCCTTTATTAGACCATTTTTTCCCTCTTAGCAAAATTTCTTTAGTAATAGAATCTTTTAGTATTAAAATTTTATAGGATTTTGTTTTTTTTTTGATAATAAAATAATAAGGGAATAAGAAAGGAGGATATTATGAAAATAATTTTAGACAATAAAGAAATAATATTATCAGAAAGTGATAAAGATAAAACAATATATGAAATAGCAAAAGAGCATAATAAATATATACCTACTGCCTGTCATTTAGATGGATTAACTCCCATTGGATCCTGTAGAATGTGTATAGTAGAAGTTAAAGGTTATTCTAGACCTGTTTCATCCTGTATTACTAAAATAACTGATGGAATGGAAATAACAACAAATAGTGAGAAACTAAGTATGTATAGGAAATACTTAACAGAGTTTTTATTTGGAGAACGTCCACATCCTTGTAATGTCTGTGTAGCTAATAATTTCTGTGATCTACAAAATTGGAAATACAAAATATTTGAAATTACCCAAAATTACGTAGATTATTATTACCAAGATATGGAAGTAGATTATACTCACAAGCTATATGTATTAGATCATAATAGATGTATATTATGTTTTAGATGTGTTAGGATATGTCATGAATATGCAGGACCACATACCTTGGATATAAAAAATAGAGCTTATAATCTAAGAATATCAATTGATTTAGATAATAATTGGGGTGAATCTAATACATGTATTAATTGTGGAAAATGTGTAATGGTATGTCCTACTGGAGCTTTATTTATGAAAAATAAAGAGGTTTCTAAAACCAGAAGATACGATATGCCCAAATTCTTATTAGAAAAAAATAAAAGAATAAGAAATTGGGATAGCTTATTCTATTACTCATAATTTCTATTACTCATAATTAATTAATAATTATGAACAATAAAAATAAAAAAGAAGATTTAATAACTCAAGAAGAAATAACACATTTTTTTAATTCAATAGATGCAATATTCATAAAACTAAATAAAAACACTCTTGAAGTTACATACATATCAAATCAAGTAGAAGATATCTTAGGATATGAAATAGAAGAAATAATAAAAGATAAAAACTGGTTTATCAAAAACATTCATACTGATGATAGAAATAAAGTCATAGAAGAATTAAGAATACTAACTATTTTTAACATACCCAATACAATATTTTTTAGATTTAGAAACAAAAATGGAAAATACTTAATCCTTAAAACTTATTTAATAGCGTATAAAGACTATATTTTTTCTTTATTATTTGATATAACATTTGAAAAAGAGCAAGAAGAAAAATTATGTAATTCACATATTATTATAAACAATATATACAAATCAATCCCTCAAGGAATTCTATTAATTAATACAAATAATTTTAAAATAATAGAATACAAACCTACAAAAGTAACAGAAATCGAAATATGCACAGCTTTAGGAATAGAAATAAATAAATCCATAAAAGAAATATTTCCAAATGAATTATTTAATCAAATTGTATATTTTATAGATAGAACTAGGATCTTAGGAACCATAGAAAAAATAGAAATAAAATTAAACATACTAAATAAAGAAAAATTTTTTTTATTTACACTTTCAAAAGTGAGTAATAATGAAATATTAATAGTAATAGATGATATAACTCAAATCAAAGAAAATGAGGAAAAATTAAGGTACTTAGCTTTACATGATCCATTAACAGGATTACCTAATAGAAAATATTTATTTGAACAGCTTTCACAACTAATTATCCAAGCTAATAGACATAATAGAAAATTAGCAATTATTTTTTTAGATATAGATAACTTTAAAGATATAAATGATAGTTATGGACACGAAATAGGAGATAAAGTACTATTAGCAATAGCAGAAACTATAAAATATCATTTAAGACCTGGAGATATAATTGGAAGAATTGGTGGAGACGAATTTATTATAATTTTAGATGACATAGCTAAAATAGAAGATATCAATATAATAGCTAATAAGATAAATAAAGCTATAGAAAATATTCCAAATTACATAAAAAGCAAATTAGGAATAGATATTTTTAAGGTAACTTTTAGTATGGGAATTTCTATTTTTCCAGATGATAGTACTGATATAAATGAAGTGATAAAATTTGCTGATACAGCTTTATATAAAGCTAAAGAACTAGGTAAAAATACTTTTTGTTTTTATTCTCAAGAAATAACAAATAAATTAGAAAAACGTCTAAAAATGCTAAAAAAAATCAATGAAGCCATTAAAAATAAAGAATTCGTTAATTACTATCAACCAATTATAGACATATCTAAAATTAATTTAGATGAAATAGACTTTAATAAAGATATTGTCAATATTACTTTAGATTCAGTAATAGGTTTTGAATCTTTAATTAGATGGATAGATAAAGATAATAATTTTATTTCACCTTTAGAATTTATTCCCTTAGCTGAAGAAACAAATCTAATAATAGATATAGGAAAAATAGTTTTAAATAATGGAATGTCAGATTTTAATGAACTAAAAAGAATAATTAATAAAGAATTTATAATATTTTTTAATATCTCTCCTAAAGAATTTGAAAACCCTTCTTTTAAAGATGATCTATTTAATTTAATTAATTCCAATAATTTTAACTTTAATAATATTTCACTTGAAATTACAGAAAATTTAATTATAAAAAATTTTCAAAAGTTTAATGAAATTTTAGAGGAATTAATTAAAAATGGTATTTGGATTTGTATAGATGATTTTGGTACAGGCTATTCTTCACTAAGTTACTTAGTTAATTTAAATGTTAATATAGTTAAAATAGATAGATTTTTTATAAAAAATATTGGGATAAATCCTAAAGATGAACAAATAATAAAAATAATTATAGAAATTTCACATTCCTTAGGATTAAAAGTAGTGGGAGAAGGAGTAGAAACTTTAAAGCAATTAGAATTTTTGAAATTTATTGGTTGTGATTATGCTCAAGGTTTTTTATTTGCCAAACCAATGCCACTAAATCAACTAATATATTTTTTATCAAATTTAGAAAATTAAATCAATAGTAGAAAATTAAATTGTAAAAATAAAATTATCTTATAGAAATAGTTTTAGTAGCAGCTTTTTCCAATCTATTCATTATAGCTAACCCTAAAGACTCTTTTAAAACCTCATTTACTAATATTACTTCTTTATCGCTTTTATCAGCTATATATAGTTTTTCAAATAAATTAGATGCTATCTCGTAATAATCATTATTCTGTGATAAATAATCTATAACAAAATCTAATTTATACATTTCTTTAAAATTTTCCAAATAATCATTTTTAAAAGTTAATAAAAAGTATAATTTATTTAAATTTAGTTCTTTTTCAATTTTTTTTATTAATAAAGGGGTATTAGTGGTAGTTAGATTTTTGATAATAATAAGTTCTTTATGTGGTTTATAATGGTGTTGAGTTTGTCCAGGAGCTAATATATTCGGTTTATTGTAAATAATAACCTTTTTGTTAAGTAATTTTTCAATTTTTTCTATTTCAAGAGCCCCAGGTCTTAATAAAATTACCTGATTATTTTCATCAAAAGTTATGATAGTAGATTCTAAACCAAATTGAGTTTTACCACCATCAAGGATTACATCTATTTTATCCCCAATAGATTCTAATACTGCTTTAGCGGTAGTAGGAGAAATATAATTAAAAGGGTTAGCACTAGGGGCAGCTATAGGTAAGTTAGAGTATTTTATTAATTTCAGTGCTATTAAATTAGCAGGCATCCTAATAGCTACAGTATCTAGTCCTGAGGTAACTATATCAGGGATTATATTCTTTTTTTTTAAAACTAAAGTTAAGGGGCCTGGCCAAAATTCATTTATCAATCTTAATACATCTTCGTTAATCTCTTCAACATAATTATATATATCTTCTTTATTAGCAATATGTACGATTAAAGGATCAAAGTTAGGCCTATTTTTTACTTCAAATATCTTAGCAACAGCTATTCTATTAAGTGCATTAGCACCAAGACCATATACAGTTTCAGTAGGAAAAGCTACTAATTTCCCATCCCTTATATACTTTGAAGCTAAAATTATATTATCTTCATTAAAAGCATTTAAAACTAATGCCATATATACTAAATATTTAAAACTATACTTTTTAATGTTTGTAGAGATTTATTTGCCAATAATAATCTTTTTTGCTCTTTAGATAAATTAATTTCGTTATATTCAGGGATTATATTCCAAACAGGATTAATAGGTTGTAATTCTCCTTCTTTAGTGGTAATATAATTAATTAGTGCTCCTATAATTGTATTAGTAGGAAATTCTATAAAATTTTTGTTGTTAATATAATTAAAAGCATTAATAGCGGCAATTATTCCAGTAGCAGCGCTTGCTAAATATCCCTCTACTCCTATTATCTGTCCTGCAAAAAATATATTACTATATTCCCTTAAATTTAAATACTTACTTAAAACATAATTAGACTGAATGAAAATATTTTTATGAATAGAACCATACCTTAAAAATTCTGCGTTTTTTAAAGCAGGTATTAGTCTAAATACTCTTTGCTGTTCAGAATATTTCATCTTAGTTTGGAATCCTACTAATGATAACATAGTGCCTTCTTTATTTTCTTTTCTTAATTGAACAACAGCATAAGGTCTTTTATTAGTATTAGGATCTTTAAGACCCACTGGTTTCATAGGTCCATAAAGCAAAGTTTTATATCCTCTTTTAGCCATTTCTTCAATAGGTAAGCATCCTTCAAAATATATATTCTTTTCAAATTCTTTAAATTCAACTATTTCAGCTTTAATTAATTCATTATAAAACAAATCATAATCTTCCTTGGTTAATACACAATTAAAGTAATCCTGAGAATCTTCTTGATAACGTGATCCCCAAAATCCCTTAGTATAATCTATAGTTAAAGAATCAACTATAGGAGATATAGCATCAAAAAAATATAAGTATTCTCTATTTATTATTTTTTTTAAATTATTAAATAATTTTTCAGAAGTTAAAGGACCTGTAGCAATTATAATAGGATTTTTATTATTTACGAATTCTTCTATATTGTAAAATTCCTCATTTATAACAGTTAGGTTTTCAAAAGATTTTAAATTTTTATTAATAAATTCAGAAAATAAATTTCTATCAACTGCTAAAGCTTTACCTGCAGGTATATAAGATTCTTTTGCTGCTTTTATAACTATAGAATCAAGTAGTTCCATTTCTTTTTTAAGTAATCCAGAAGCATTAGTTATTT
>JAPYWL010000066.1 GCA_028276365.1 Deltaproteobacteria bacterium
ATAATCACGCTATGTAAAGTAGAAGTAGATAAAGTAGAAATTGGAGCCGAGGGGATTTGAACCCCTGACCTTCTCGGTGCAAACGAGACGCTCTCCCGCTGAGCTACGACCCCTTACTACTCTTTAAGTATTCAACAAAAATTTTATTTCCCCTTCTATATTTTACTTTATTATATTTTACCTTCTACATCCCTCCTCTTTTAATTATTTTCAAAAATTTTCTTTATTCTAATTTTTTCAAAAATTTTCTTTTAAAAAGGTAACCTTACTTACATATTGAATTCTTAAATTATAAACTACCACCTATAAAAAAAGAAAATAAAAAAACAATTAACAAATGATAATAACACTCGATGGACCAGTAGCAAGTGGAAAAACCACCATAGGCTTTTTATTAGCTAATAAACTATATGAAATATATAAAAAAAATTTCTATTTCCTTGATACAGGATTAATATATAGAAAATATACATATTTATTTTTATATCAAAAAGTAACTTTTAATACAAAAGAACCTACAAAGGATTTAGATTATTTTAGAAATTTATTGGTAACTAACATAACTTTACAGGAATTTGAAGAAAAAACAAAATACTTATTTACAGAAGAAATAGCAATAAATACTTCAAAATTAGCTACCAAAAAGAAAGTTAGAAATTACCTAAATAAAATCCAAATAGAATTAGTTGATTTAAAGAATGTAGTAGCGGTAGGAAGAGATAGTGGAACAGTAGTTTTCAAAAATGCCGATTTTAAATTTTTTTTATATGCAAGTAATTATATAAGAGCTATAAGAAGGTATAATCAGTATAAACAAAATAATCCCGATATTTTAAAAAATCTATCTTTTCATGAAATATTAATCAGAATAATAAAAAGAGATGAACAAGATAAAAATAGGAAATATTCTCCCTTACCAGATGTCAATAATTTACCAAAAGATTTTATTCTAATAAATACTGATAATCTCACTATTGAAGAAACTTTAAATAAAATCATCTCATATATCACTGCAAAAAATAGCTTATAGTTAACAAAATTAATATAAATATAAATCTAGTATTTATTCTTCAGAGAACATATTTTGATTACCTTCCTTATAAAGAAGCTCAATTTGGGAAATTCTTATACCTTTTTTTACAAAATTGTCCATTAACTCTTTAATAGTATCAAAATCTATATTATTATTAGCCAAATATCTACATCTATACCAATTAACTAAAGTTATATCAGAAATTTTTTCTGGATATATTTTAGTAGCTCTATTAGATATAAAGTTTAGTTTTAAATTACTAAATTCCAAGGGGATATTTGGTAATTTTTCAGTATCGTTCCACTCAATAAAAATATCAACTCCAATTAGTTCCCAATTTTTAGAATCTTTTAAAAAAGGTATATTTTCAATATTTACTTTAGATTGCTTATTATTATCTTTATTATAATCTTTATCATTATCAATAAAAGCATGTTTATCTATATTCTTTATATTTTTAATTAAATGATCAGTAAATTCAGTAGTAGAGTAATTACCGTTTAAATCCTTAGTAAATATTCCATTTTCAAAATTTTTAAATAAAGCTTGCTCAATAATATAAGCATAAGAATTTAAATTTAAGTATTTAAGCATATAAGTAGAAGCAAGGATGATAGCAGTAGGGTTAGCAATATTTTTATTAGCTATATCAGGGGCACTACCATGTACAGCCTCAAATACAGCATACTTTAATCCAATATTAGCACTATAAGCTAATCCTAAGCTTCCAACTAATCCCGCACATAAATCACTTACTATATCACCAAATATATTAGGTAACACCAATACATCAAAAACTTCCGGATTCTTAACCAATTGCATACATAAATTATCTACTATTATATCATCTACAATAAAATCAGGATAGTCTTTAGAAATTTCATAAAAAGTATTTAAAAACATCCCATCACTAAATTTATGAATATTAGCTTTATGAACACAAGTAATTCTTTTCCTTTGTAATTTTTTTGCTAACTCAAAAGCAAATTTATTTATCATATAGCTACCTTGCCTAGATGTAATTCTTAAAGTTTGAACTACATCAGGGGTTTGATAATACTCAACAGCAGGATAAGTATCCTCTATATTTTCCCTTATAACTATTAAATTAAGGTTATTATATTTAGAAGATATATTAGGTAAAGTTTTAGAAGGTCTAACATTAGCAAAAAGATCTAAATATTTCCTAATAGCAACATTAACACTTTTAAATCCACTCCCCTTAGGAGTAGTAGTAGGCCCCTTTAGAGCCACCTTATTCCTTTTTATAGATTCTAAAGTTTCTTTAGGCAAAGGAGTTCCAAATTTATTATAACAATCCAAACCTGCAAAAACTTCTTCAAATTTAATAGGAACTTTTATATAATCAAATATTTTTAAAACACTATCTATAATTTCATAACCAATTCCATCTCCCCTTATTAAACTAACAACATATTTACCTTCATCTATAACGAAATCATTAGTTTTATTCAATTTTCTTCACCCCTTCCTTAATTCTCATCTTACTATTTTTTATTTATAAATCATTTTTTATAGTATTCATCTAAAAAACCCTTAATATAAAATTCTCTTTTTATACTTTTTATATTTAATTCATTGTTATTTTTTTTATAAACTAAAGTCCATAAAAAAGTATTAGGGAAAATAAAAGCGGTTCTAAGTTTAGTAGATAAATTATTATGAATTTTAACCAATTTAGCAGCATATTTACCCTCTTGATAATAATGATTTTTTAATTTATCTAAATCTTTAAAATCTTCTTTAAAATGAAAAACAGGAATAGAAAAACTAAATATTCTTTTCAATCCAAATTTTCTCAATCTATAACCTAACTCAGTATCTTGCCATCTATAAAAATCTAGATTAAATAAACCCGCCTTTAATATTAATTCTTTTCTTATAGATACATTAGCAGTACAAAAATAGTTCCTTGAATACCCCTTAATTATTCTCAAATATTTTTCAAAATTATCTGAGAAAAATAAATTTAATAAATTTAAATCATTAAAATTAACAATAGGACCTCTTAAAATTAAATTGTTATATTTTTGATGAAATTTTATATGATTTTCAACATAATTAGGATAAACAAAAGCATCATCATCAGTATAAATAACAATAGGAGCTTTAGAATAAAATACCCCTATATTTCTTCCATAAGCTGATCCATAATTTTTTTTATTTCTTATTATTGTAAGATTATTAAAATCATTTTCTTTTTTATACTTAATAAGTAATTCATAAGTGTTATCAGTAGAGTTATCATCTATTATAAGTAACTCAAATTCTTTTATAGTTTGTTTTTGCCAATACTTAAGAGTTTTTAATAGTATATTTATTCTATTATAAGTAGGGATACAAACAGTAGCTAGCATTAAATTAAATTCTTATGCTCTTGATACGTACTCTCCTGTTTGAGTATTAACTAATATCTCCTCTCCTACTTCAATAAATATAGGTACATTAACAGTTATTCCAGTTTCTAAAGTAGCAGGCTTTAAAGCAGTAGATACTCTATCTCCTTTAACAGCTTTCTCAGTATATTCTACTCTTAATTTAACAGTTGGTGGTAAACTTAAACCTATTATAGAACCTTCATATATCATTACATTTATGTTATCCCCATCCTTAACGTATCCAATTTCTTTTTGAATCAAATTCAATGGAATAGAAAATTGTTCAAAACTTTCATTATCCATCAAGTATAAATTTTCACTATCTCTATAAAGTACTTGCATAGGTTTAGTTTCTATATATGCTCTTTTAAATTTTTCTTCACTATCAAATTTTTTTTCCAAAACCTGACCAGTTTTCAAATTTTTTATTTTAGTTAAAACAAAAGCTTTAGACTGTGCTATTTTAGTATGCTGATATTCTAATACTTGCCATAAATTACCTTCATACTCTATTACCAATCCTTTGTAAAAATCATTTGGTGTTACATATTCCATTTTTTATAACCTCCTTATAAAACTATATTTTACTTATATTATTCTTTTATTTATTTTTCTAACCTGCTTTTACCAAAGTGTATTTTTATTAAAAAATTTATAAAAAAAATAAGAAGCAATAATTTTATTGCTCCTTATTTAATTAATAATATTTATTAATTTAACTTAATTTTTATTACTCTTATCTTTTTTGTTTTCTTTTTTTTGTATTTTACTTCATTTCAGATATATGATATGCAACTGCACCAATTATCCCACCTATTATGCCTCCTACTGCAGCCCCAAGAGCTAACCCTTTCATGGTCATCCCTAATACATCTACACTGTGTTCAAACCTAACTTGTGGTACTTGATAAGTATCTATAACGTTATAATCAACTTTAGGATAAAACTTAAACCAATTTCCAAAAAAGAATCCTCTACGTTCTTTATCATAATGAAAGTGTTGATCTTTTATAATATGTTGATTATATCCCTTTAAAACTGGTTCTTTAACTTCATAAGTATTATAATTTATAATAGGTTTTCCGAGACCACTAAATGTTTCAGTAACTTCTCTATAAACCACTTTACCACTATCATCTTTAACAGGCACCTTTTCATATACAGGTTTAGTAGGTGTCAGATTTACTTTTCCATACCACCACCCGCTATCTCGCTCATCCAGCTCGGATTTAATATATTGATCCTGAGGTATCTTACCTATTTCCTTTGTTTCATATATAGGTAATTTATAAGTTAAAGTTACACTTTCAACAGGCGTTTTTTTAATCTCATTTTGAGCTTGATTATATCCATATACTAAACCACCGATTGCGCCAACACCTGCTCCTAAAAAAGCACTTCCTAATACTACCTCTCCTTTTGTATAATCATTCTTATTAGGTTTATGATTATTAGCTTTAAATAAATTATTTTTTATTTCCAACATTTTAATCACCTGCACTTTTGTTTTATTTTTTATTTAACTTAGGATATAATTGTAAATTTAATTGTAAAAAAAATGTTAAAAATAGATAATGTAAATTACTTTAATTTTAATAAAGGAATAAAATAAAAAATGTTTAAGAATATAACAAACTATTGGAAATAATAAAAGGCATATTTCAAAATAAGAATAAAATGCTTAAAAATATATTTTCAAGATTGATATATTTTGTATTATTATTAATATTATCAATAAAATTTAGTTTTAGTGATATAAACATAAGATATCTTGGACACTCTTGTTTCTATATTAATTTAAATGATAAAAACAAAAGCATAGTTTCAATTTTGATAGATCCCTACTCATATGAACTAAACTATCCTTACTTAAAAGAATTTGAAAAAACAAAGGAATTTAAGAATTTAAATTACATAATAAGTAGTCATAGTCATTTCGATCATTTTAATGAAAACATTTTCAAATTACTTAAAAACAAATACATAAAAGGTGCAGACGATAACAATTGGTATCCATTTTACATAAATATTTTAGAAAATAAAATATATAACTTTGGGGTATATCATGATGAAAACCTTGGAAAAAATAGAGGAAAAAATAGTATCCTTGTTATTCAAACTAAATTAAATAATAACAACCTTAAAATAGTACATTTAGGTGATATAGGACATACACTAAATCAAAATAATCTATATCCCAATAAACTAAACTTAAAGATAACCGATATTAAAAACTGTGATATATTATTCCTACCAATTGGAGGATATTTTACTATTGATGTAAAAAATATTCCTGATTTAATAGATTTTATAAATCCCAAAGTAATAATTCCAATGCATTATAAAAATAAATATATCCCCGATTTTCCTATTTTAACTTTAGACGAATTTTTAAATATACCTAATATAAAAGAAAAAC
>JAPYWL010000067.1 GCA_028276365.1 Deltaproteobacteria bacterium
GCTATTATTGTAGAATTAGAACCAATAAAAGAATTGGATTCTATAATAGTTTGGTATTTATTTACTCCATCATAATTAGCTAAAACAACACCAGCACCTACATTAACATTTTCTTTTATAATACAATTCCCTAAATATGCCAAATGACTACACTTTACACTAAAAGATATTTTGGTATTTTTTAGTTCAACAAATGCTCCTATTTTATTACCTTCAATTATTTCATTATTTTCTCTTAAATTACTAAAAGGACCAATTTTATTGTTATTTACTATTACATTATTATTAATAAAAGAATTAACAATATTATTTTTATTTCCAATTCTTGAGTTCATAATAAAACAATTAGGACCTATTTTATTAAAATTACCCTCTATAACACTATTTATTATAAATACATTATCCAATACTAAATTTTCTTTATTTATATTACTTAATGGGCATATAAATATATTATTTCCTAATAAAACAACATCTTTATATATGTTTTTTACTATTTTTTTAGATTCCTCAAAAATCAATTCAAAATCTTTTAAAGAATTTATCCTTAGAAAATAATTACTTACATCTTTATCATATGTAGTATAACTTTTAACATAATTTTCATTAAAACCTATACTATTGAGAAATTCCAATAATTCTTTTAAATTAAAAATCTTTTTAATTAAAATATTTCTTATTATTTCCCAACTTTCACTTTTAAAAATAAATGAAAATTTATATAATTCCATTGAATTATTCAAGTATTTATCAGAGTAAGAAACTAGTTTTTTTTGATTATCTTTAATAAAATCTAAAATTATATCAGTATTATAGGAAATCAAAGGAGTATTAGCAGGTAAAACTATAAATGTAATTTCTTCTTTATTATCAATTAAATTTAGATCTTCATAGATTAAAATATTTATATTATCTAAAATCTTATCAAAATATTTTTGAACGTAACTTCTATTTAAATTAGATGTTATTAAATTAATTTCTATGGATATATTATTATTTTCTAAAATACTTTTTAGATTTATAAGCTTTAAAAGTAAAGGCTTTAAAAGTGGATAAATATAAAAATCATCGGTGTATTTAAAAAGCTCATCTTCTAAAGGTAAATAAATTTTAAAAAAATTTCTCATAAAAATTAAGCTAAAATATAAAGCACTTTCCTTTTTTATATTCTATATTTCTAAAATTTTTTCCTTTTAATTATTTTTTATATAATATTTAAAAGGTAAAAATAAAATGATATTTAATTATTTATTAAAACAAGTAAAATAATAGAATACTAATGAACAAAAGGGGTGTAAAAAGTTTATGAAAAAATTTTTAATAGTAAAATTTTTAATAATAGCTTTATCATTATATATTATCTTATTTAAATTAACCAAACCTGAAACTATTTTTTATGAACCTCCAAATTTAGGGATATTAAAAAATAATATTAAATTCTATATAGAATCAGGACAATATGAGCAAGATATCCAAAAAGTAGTAGATAAAGCTAAAAACTATATATATAATAGAACTAAAGATCTACCTAACCAAGAAAGAGAAAAATTAGCAGTAGTTTTTGATATAGATGAAACTGCTTTATCTAATTTGGAATACGAATATAAATACGATTTTGGATATAATTATGAAACTTGGATAGAATGGGTAAAAGAAGCTAAAGCCAAACCAATTAAACCTACCTTAGAATTATACAAATATGTAAAATCCTTAAATATAAAAACTTTTTTTATAACTGGAAGAACACAATTAAATGAAAATTTAAATGAAGACCCCACTATTATTAATCTTAAAAGAGCAGGTTATTATTTATGGGAAAAAGTTTATTTTAAACCTTCTAATGTAAAAATGACTACAGTAGAATATAAAACTAACTGTAGAAAAGATATAGAATCTAAAGGTTATAAAATTATTTTAAACATAGGTGATCAATATAGTGATTTAGAAGGAGGATATTCCCAAGCAGTTTTTAAACTACCTAATCCACTGTATTATATCCCTTAAACTAATATCTACTTTATACCTTATATAACCCTTTAATACATACCATAAGCTTAGCTTTCAAATATTTTCAATTTTACTCATACTTTTTTACGCTTATAAAAATAATATATTCTTTTAAAAATTGAATTATTTGATCAATATTTTTACATTTATTTTTTAATTGCTTTTTAAAATTAAAAATAAATAATTTATTAATAAATCGTTTTATATAAACTCTTTTATTAACTTTCCCAATTTTTTTAGAAATAGAAATAAAATAATAAAGAAAAGTTTTATTTTTGTATTTTAAATAATCCTTCTTAAAATGATGGAAATTATCTAAATTAGGTATTTTAAAAACTTTAAAGTTAAAAACTACAAAATCATTTATTTTTCTTAAAAGTATATTCTTTTTTATTTTAAATTGTAAAATAGAACTAGATTTTAAATCTTTAAAAAAAAATCTACTTGCTTATTAGAAAGACTCTTTAAATAGAAATTATTATAGATTTTAAATTTCATAATATTTCCATTATATTTTAATTAGGTTTGATCTAATAAGGATGATAATATAAAGCAAAATAATAAAAAACCATGTCCAAGGTTCAGTTTTAATTATAGGTAAAATTCTAAATCTTCCATACTCATTTTCTAAAGGTTTAAAATTTATTAACCACTTAGGAACATTTTTTTTATATTCTATATATTTTTCCTTAAATTTAGATTCTAAAAATTCTTCTTCAGCGGGTATAACAAAATAGTTATAATAAATTATATAATATAAGATAGTAAAGATAGTAGCTAATAAAGAAAGAAATAATCCATAATTTCCAGTAGCTAAAATAGCAAATCCAGCAGCTATAGTGATATTAGCTATATAAACTGGATTTCTTGAAAATCTATAAGGTCCAGTAGTTATTAAATTAGCAATAAGTGGTTCTTCTCCCCTACTCTTTACACCTAAATAACCTAAACATATAGACCTTAAAATAGCACCTAAAATAATGAATATAGATCCTATAATAACAGAAATAAAATTAGCTTTAGCTATTATTAAAAATACAATAACAAGAGGAATCGGAAACAAAGCTCTATACCTAAACCCCATCAAAGCTATTATATTTTTGGGCTTATTCCCTACATTGGTATTTAAACTAAAATTATTATTAAGTTTATCATCATTAACTTCATTAATTTCAGTATTATCTTTAGTAATTTGATTACTTGTAATTTTATTATCAAATTCTTTATTCATCCCTTACCCCTTAGTAATTTTATTTTTACCTACTAAACTTATCCAGTTATTATTTATATTGAATTCTAAATGATATTTATTTTCCAAATCTTTATAAAATTGTTCATTTTTAAATAAGTTAATTTCACTTTTTATTCCAGATATTATAAAAAAATCATAATTATAAATAAATAAATTTTTTAATACATTAAAAGGAACATTAGCTAGCAAAATAGTAGGATTATTATTTAATAAAGCTTTTCTTAAAAAATCTATACTAAATGAACAAATAAAATAATTTTCAAAATTATAATTTTTAATACTTTTTAGGTTTAAATATACATTTTTTTTAGATTCTAAACAAGCTTTAAAATCAATATCAATAGAAAAAATCTTTACATTTCTTGAAATATTTACTTCAGATAATAAATAATAAAGTATTTTTAATATAGCTATAGTTAATATCCCTGTACCACTACCATAATCTATTACAATTAGCTCCTTATTACTAATTAAAATTTGTTTAAGATTTGAAATTGTCTTATACAAATTATTAAGCATCAATTTTGTAGTAAAATGACTGCCCGTACCTTCTGAAAAAGATTCAATAGGAGATAAATAAATATTAATATTACTTATATCCTCTTTAAGAGCTACATCTTTAATATTTATATTTTTAATAATGTTAAAAATATCTTGCTTTATATTTTCTTCAGATCCAATAATTAATTGATAAATAAAATTTTTAGGGACATAACTATAAAAAATCCTAGCAAAAAAATCAAATTTATACTTAAATTTATCTATAAAATTTAAGAATTCTAAAATAAATTTGCTTAGTTTTAATTTGTTTTTTAAAAACTCAAAATCTTTAAATACAACAATTAATAAATTAGCATTAATAAATCCTACATAATAAGTTTTATACAATAAAAAAAATGTAATAAAAGATTTATAAATATAAATCAATTCCTCTTTTTTATCTTTAAAAAAATTTAAATTTTTTGGCTGTAAATAAAAAAATAATACCTTTATTTTATCCATTAAATTACCTTATTTAAAATTTTTATTAAAAATTAGAAACTAAATATTAGCAGTAGTTTTAAGAGAAGAAAGGTATTCAAAAGCGGTAATAGCAGCTACTGCTCCATCAGCAGCAGAAGTAACTAATTGTTTATCACTTCCAGATCTAACGTCTCCAACTGCAAATACCCCATTACTTTTAGTTCTCATTCTTTCATCTGTCTTTATAAATCCATATTCGTCTACTTCCACTAATTCTTTAAATATATCTATCTTAGTTTCAAAACCAATAAAAATAAAAACTCCATCTAGCTTTAATTCCCTTATTTCATTAGTTTTAACATTTCTTAGTATAAGTTTTTCTAATTTTTTATCACCTTCCATTTTTTGTACAACAGTATCCCAAATTATTTCCACATTAGGTAAAGCAAAAACCCTATCTTGGAGATATTTAAAAGCTCTAAATTTGTCTCTTCTATGAATAAGATAGACTTTATTAACAATATTAGCTAAGAAGGGGGTTTCCTGTAAAGCACTATTTCCTCCTCCAACCACTGCAACATCCTTACCTTTAAAAAAAGCTCCATCACATAAAGCACAATAAGATACCCCTTTACCTAAAAATTTATCCTCTCCTTCAACATTTAGTTTCCTATGAGTCATACCTGCTGCTATAATTAGCACTTTTGAGTAATATGTATCCACTGAAGTTTTAACAATTTTTAACGGATTTTCTTTATCTAAACTATAATCTAATTCAATTTTTTCAACTTCTTCTAAAGTTTTAATAGTAGCTCCAGCAAGTTCAGCTTGCTTGGTCATAATATTTGCTAATTCAGTCCCCCTAACTTTAATATATCCAGGATAATTCTCTATTAAATCAGTTAATAACAATTGTCCCCCAGGAAATTGCTTATCAAAAACAATAGTTTTAAGCCCAAGTCTAGCAGAATAGATAGCAGCAGTTAATCCTCCTGCACCAGCTCCTACTATTATAACATCATACAAATTTTTCATATTCAAAACCTCCTTATAATTAGTAATTATTCATAAAATAAATTAATTAAACTCCTGCCTCTAAAACTATTCTTTCTTTTTCTAAATTAATAGAATCTATTAAAGCTTTCTTAAGCTCAGTTCTAGAAATAGGTCTTCCATTAAATTTCACAATTTTTCTATTTATATCAATACCCGCATTTTGTTTTATTAATTTAGATAATTGAGCAGAATAATTCATTTCAACATCTATAATAACTTTTGCTTTAAGTAAAATATCTTTTATCTCAATAGGGAAAGGATTTAATAAAATAATTTGTAAAAATGCTGTTTTATAATATTGATTTAATTCTTCTAAAACATCTAAAACAGGGCCTTTAACACTACCCCACCCTACAACTAAATATTC
>JAPYWL010000013.1 GCA_028276365.1 Deltaproteobacteria bacterium
TATATAATATAAAGTATAAATGGAATAAAACTTGCTAATGTCATAAAAACAAAATCCCAATGGAATATATGTCCTATTTCATGTGCTACTACTGATTTAACTTCATCTTCATTTAGGATTTCTAATAGTCCTCTTGAAAAAACTATTCTTGCATTAGATGGAAAATTCCCATATGTAAATGCTTCTGGTGTAAAATCATCTATTATTCCTATTTTAGGTAATTTAGTGCCTCGTTTTTGAAATTCTTGAACTATAAAATTTTGTAAATATTCTGGTAATTCATTTATATTTACCCATTTTAAGTTATACATGAATTTTAAAGTGAAATCCATTATAAATGGGGATATAAAAAATTGGATAATAGAAAATACAAAAGTAAAAATAACAGCAAATGATATAGCAGTTAATCCATCTAATCCTCCTATAATGAAAAATAAAAAAGATATTATAAATACAATAAAGTACATAAAAATAAGTGAGGAAGTAGATATCAATCCAAACATAATTTATTTTTTATACCTCAACTGTGTTATTTTAATTTCATTGGGTTTTAATTTTTTAATTTTTAAACTTTAATATTGACATTTATAGGGATAGAGTTTTTCATACACCATACAGCAGGGCATAGATTAAGTGCTGCTTCTTTAGCAGCTTCTATTTTAGACATATCTTCATCGCTTTCTATTTCTATTTCAAATTCTACTCCTTTAGTTACTAGTTCATTACCTAAGTTTAGTGGAATAGATAAATTAAGCTTATTTTTGACAGTTAGTTTTAGTTTTTTGATATTTAAGTTCATTTGGCTACAAACTATAGCAAAAGTGGATAAGAAACAGCTTCCTAAGCCCATTAAACAATATTGTATAGGATTAGGAGCTAAACCTTTACCTCCTAAACTTGGGATTTGATCTATATAAAATGTAGTACTTTGATTATTTGAATAATTTAGGGTACATGACATTTGAGGTAGCTCTTCATTGAAGTTCCAATTTATTTCCACCTTTAGCTCTTTTTCTAATAATGTTTTATCATTTTTTGCTTTCTCTATAAAATTGGTTAATTCATTTAAATTTACGTTTTTCATATTTCCCTCCTCTTTTTTATTGCTTTTGTTTAATAGTATTACAAATAGTAGCAATCCTAATAGTTAATTTATTTTTCTAATATATTAATTTTCTTTTTTTGTTTAAAATCCTTTTGAAATTTAAAAGGATTTTGTTAAATAAGGTTTAATAATAAAAAAGGTATGATAGTAAATTCTCCTAATATACAGTTAAAAATAAGTCCGAATTTAAAGTATATTGCTTTACTTCATGGTAATAGTTTATTGTTATATAGGGAAAGAACTTTTTTATTTGAAAAAGTAATTAAAGGTATGGATTTAAAATTATTAGCAGTTTCAGATAATGGAAATATATTAATTCAGACTCAAACTGATTTGTTATTAATTGACTTAAATCAGCAAGAAATCGTTTTAAACACTAAATTTAAGGAAGGTGGTATTTTATCTGATTTTAATTTGCTTAATAAAAAAGTATTCTTTTATAGAAAAACTCCAGATAAATCGTTTTTAAATATTTTAGCTAAAAAAGAAGTTTATATTCATGAATTGGGGATGCTTAATTTGGAAAATTTTAAAGAAGAAATATTCTTTTCCAAAAAAATAGAATCTAATGAAAGTATAAATTTTAAGTTATCTCCTTTTGCTAATTATATTCTCATTAAAGATAAAAATCTAATAGAAAAAATTAATTTAAATACTTACAAAGTAGAATTATCTTATGAATTGGGAGATATTCAAATAATAGATTATTTTGTAAATAATTCGGGTGATATAATTTTTTATCTTAAAGATAAAGAAAAAGAAGCTTTTTATTTTATTTCTAACACTAATAAATTTATAATAAAATTACCTGATGAGGCTAAAGACAATATTATTATTTCTTTTAATCCTAATAAAATTGTTGTAAGACTTAAAAGCTATCCTCAGATTTTTATTTTAAATAAATTAGGAAATATTGAGTTAAAGTTTTTAATTAATGATATTGAGAATTTAAATTACCCTCTGTGGGCTATTTTGTTTCCTACTTATGAAGATATTATAACTTTATATTTAAGACAGCTTAAATTACCTTTAGATATGTTTTACTTTACTTATGAGAATTTTAAGATAGAAGTTACGAGATGGAAAGCTACTGAATTCAAAAAATCAAAAACTGTAGATAGATTAACTTCTCTAATTGAGGAATCTATTAAAGAAAGAGAGCAAATGATAGAACAAAGAAACAAAGGTATTGAAAAATTAGAAAAGGAAATTTTAAAGCAAGAAAACATAGAAGAAAAGGAAAATAAGGGTGAGTATAAAAAAGAATCAGAGAAAACAAAAGAGAAAGTAGTTATTGATAGTGAAAAATTATTAAAATTAACTTTAGAATCTACTGAATCTCGACCTACCAATGTAGATACCTCTAAATTAATGGAATTACTAAAAAATGATGAAGCTAGTGAGGAAGATGAAAATAAAGCCGAAAAAGTAAACAAAAATATTGAAAATATTAAAATAAATAATGAAATTAATAAAGAAAAGGAAAATAAAAAAGTAGAAGAACTAAAGAAAAAAATAGTATCTGAAGATGAATTAATAAAGAAAGCTTTAGATGAAACTAAAGAGCAAGCAAAAAATATCACTTATGATACTTCTAAATTAATTAAGTTTTTAGAAGAAAGTGAAGAAGAAGATACTAAGGAAATTAAAGTTGATAATGAATCACAAACTATAAGTTTTGATAAACAGATAAAAGAACCTAAATTAAAAGTAGATTTTAATAAAGTTTTAAATGAGAAGGAAATTACTTTAAAGGAATCAAAAAAAATAGAAATTAATAAGATTTTAGACGAAGAAAAGGAAGAAGTATTAAAAATAGAGGATTCATCCATTAAAGTATCTAAGGAATCTCCTAAAAAAATGATAATAGAAGAATTTGATAAATTATTAGAAACTGTTGAAACTAAAATAGAAAAAACACAAAAACAGGATAAAGAGAATATAAAGGAGTCCTTTATTAAAACTGAAACTATTAAAAGTGAAACAGGCTTAGAAATAGAGATAAAGAAACAATTATCTCCTGAAGATATCAAAAAAATAGTTAAAGAAAAAGAGGAACTATTAAAACAAATTAACGAACTTAATTTCCTTAAAAGTATAGGAGATATAGATGAACAAGAATATAATCAAAAAATAAATGAAATAAAGAAACGATTAGAAGAAATTAAAAAACTATTAGAAGCTAATAAATGATTAAGATAAAAAATAATTAGCTTAAGTATCTTAAGTAATTGAATAAAAGAAATCTTTAATAATTGGTAAGTGGGTATCATAATTGTTGGGATTATGTAAAATGTTTTTTAAATCGTGAATGGTTCCTTTAAATAAAATTTCTCCTTTATAAATGAATATTATATAATCTGAGATATTTAAAGCACTATTAACATCATGCGAAACTATTATATTAGTTATATTAAAATTTTTGTTAATGCTTAGTATTAGCTTATCAATAGAGTTAGATATTATGGGATCTAAACCACTTGTAGGTTCATCGTAAAATACTATTTCTGGATTTGATATAATAGCTCTTGCAAAAGCTACTCTCTTTTGCATACCTCCACTTAAGGAATTAGGATAATATTTTTCTACTCCTTTCAAATCCAGTTTTTCTAGTATTTCTAAAACTTTTTCAAGATAAGTTTTATAATTCTTTTTAAAGTCGTATTTGTTTCTTATTTTTAAAGGAAGGAGTATATTATCTAATACTGTTAAATAATCAATAAGAGCACTATATTGGAAAACAAATCCAATTTTTTTCCTTATTTCATATAAATCATTTATATTTGATATATCTTTATTTAGTATTTTGATATTTCCAGAAGTTGGAAAAATTAAACCTGCTGATATTTTTAAAATAGTGGTTTTTCCTGAGCCACTTGGACCCATTATAAACGTATTACTGCCTCTTTTTACTTTAAAAGATATATCCTTTAAAATTTCCTTATCTTCTATTTTTAAACTAACTTTGTTAAATTCTAATACAAAGGAGTTATTTAGATCATTGTTTTGATTCATATATTATTTTTTATTTATTTTTTTTATTTTCCCTTCATTTATATTTTTTAGTTAAAGGTTTTTTTTATTTTGTGTAAAAATGTATATTATAGAAGGTTTATATTATGAATAAATCATATGTTTTATTTAACCTATTATTTTCAAAAATAAAAATTCTCTTATCATTTTTTATTATTTTTGTATTTTCTACTTCAATCCTTGTTTTAGCTAATCTTTTTTTAAATTTAAAATTAAAATTATTAGAAAATCAAGTCTTAACTTACCAGCAAGCTAATTATTATTATATCCCATTTATTCAAACTAAAAAGGGATTTAATTCTCAAGAAAGGATAATTTTTAGTGTAAAAAATTTAAAAAATAATGGAGAAACTTATACAAATGAATATACTATTAATACTTTTATATCTCAAAATTTTAAGCAGGATTCTTTAAATTTAATTAATAATTTTTTACTTAAAGGTTTTAAGGTTATTTTTGTTATGAAATCTAATTATGAATTAATTTATTCCCCTGAAATAATTTATTTTTATGAGAATTTACCTGATTACGAAAAAAATAAAAATCTTGTTCAAGATTTAAAGAATAATGAATATTTTCTAAATATTGCTAAAAATAGTATTACTTGGATGAAACCTTTAAATGATGGTGAATTAATCTCAGAATATCAAGATGGGTACGTTAAGTTTAATATAAAAGTAAATTATAATTTTATTGGTTATAAAACTATTGATTTAAATAAAAGATTAGCTAAATTAAATACAATGTTATATAAAGCTGAGGGTAGGGTTTTATCAGTAAATTCTAATTTAAATTTATTTAATGGTTTGGAATTAGTAGATTCGCAGATAAATTCTTTTGAATATTATGAAAAGGATACACATATTCCTGTTTTGCTACAAAGGGAATTAAAAATGAAATTTAATATAATTGATGATAATTTTAGAAAAGAGTATTATAAAAATACTGGTAGTAAGTACTTTCAATTTGAATTATTAAGAACTTTGATGCTAGTTAGTAAGTAGGATATTTAGAATAATTATAAGAAAGAATATAAAAAGGAGATTTACTAAGAGGGGAAAGGGAGAGATGGAATATGAAAGATTTAGAATAATTATAAGAAAGAATATAAAAAGGAGATTTACTAAGAAGGGAAAGGGAGAGATGGAGTATGAAGGATATAATAGTAGTGGGCGGAGGGTTAGCGGGCTTAATGGCTACTTTAAGATTAGGAGAAAAAGGATATAGAATAAAACTATTTTCTATAGTACCTGTAAAGAGATCCCATAGTGTCTGTGCCCAAGGTGGGATAAATGCTGCTATTAATGCTAAAGGAGAAGGAGATAGTCCTTGGTTACATTTTTATGAAACTATATATGGTGGTGATTTTTTAGCAAATCAGGTACCTGTTTTAGGGATGGCTGAATTAGCTCCCAAAATTGTTTATTTATTTGATAGAATGGGGGTCCCTTTTAATAGGACACCTGAAGGAACTATAGATTTTAGGAGATTTGGTGGTACTTTATTTCATAGAACAGCCTTTGCAGGAGCTACTACTGGTCAGCAATTACTTTATGCTCTTGATGAACAAGTTAGAAAATTAGAGGTAGATCAAAAAGTTGTTAAATATGAACCCTATCAGTTAATGAAATTAATAATATCAGATGATGGAGTTTGTAGGGGAGTAGTTGTAATGAATTTGTATAATGGAGAAATTGAAGCTCATATGGCAGATGCTGTGATATTAGCTACTGGTGGATTAGGTTATATGTTTAAAGAAAATACAAACAGTATAATAAATACTGGCTCTGCGGGTTCTATTGCTTATCAGCAGGGTGCGTATTTTGCTAATCCTGAGTTTATACAGGTTCATCCCACTGCTATGAAAGGTTATGATAAAAACAGATTAATTTCAGAGAGTGTGAGAGGAGAAGGTGGTAGGGTTTGGGCTTATGATGCTAATGGTAGGAAAGTTTATTTTTTAGAAGAATGGTATCCTGGCTATGGGAATCTTGTTCCAAGGGATATTGCTTCTCGGGCTATTTTTAAAGCTGTTCATGAGTTAGGGTATCATACTGCTGAAGGTGAGCCTATGGTTTATTTAGATATAACTGAATTAGTTAAACAAAAGGGTAGGGATTATGTTAAGTCTAAGTTAGGGGGAGTTTTAGAAATTTATGAAAAATTTACTGGAGTTGATCCTTATAATAATCCTATGAAAATATTTCCTGCAGTACATTATTCTATGGGGGGATTATGGGTAGATTATAATCAAATGACTAATATACCAGGGTTATTTGCTATAGGTGAGCAAGATTATCAATATCATGGAGCTAATAGGTTAGGAGCTAATTCCTTACTTTCTTGTTTATATGCAGGTTATATTATGCCTAATATTATTGATAATTATGTAAAACAAGTAAGCAAGGATTACGATGAACAAAAATTAATTAAAAGGTATGTAGATGAGGTTAAGGATGAATTAAATAAGATTAGAAACTTAAGAGGAAATATAAATCCTTATAAATTAGCTGATGAATTTAGGACTGTTATGAGTAAATACGTAACTGTTATAAGGAATCATGAAGGTTTAGTTTATGCTTATAATTTTGTAAGAGAGGCTTTAAATCGTTATAATGATATAAATATATATGATAGTGAAAATTATTATGCTAACACTACTATATCTTATGTAAAGCAATTAAAAGATATGATGATTTTAGCATTAGCTATAATTAAAGGGGCATTAGAAAGAAAGGAATCAAGAGGTGCACACTATAGAACTGATTATGAAAAACGAGATGATGATAATTATCTTAAAACTACCAAAGCTAAATTTAATCCTAATACTTTGGAACCTGAGATATCTTATGAAGAGGTAGATACAAGATTAATTCCTCCTCAAGAAAGGGAATATAAATCTAGTCATAAAGAGAAAATAGTAAAAGCTTTAAAACTTTATGAACAAGCTAAGCCTATTATTGAAAAACTGGATATTTATGCTAACTTCGTTTAATGAAAAACTGCTTTTATAGTTATATAATTAGAAATACTATTTAAAAATTAAAATTAAGTATGATGGTAGGATTTACATTGTTTATTAAATATTTTGTAATGTTTATTTTATTGTTGGATTTTATATTTAATTTATTTTTTTGTTTAAAAAATAGGTTATTTATTTTTTTAATTTTTAAATTTATTTTATTTGCTTTAAGTGTTTTAGTTTTTAATAATGACTTGATGTTGATCTTATTGTTGTTGCTTAATTTAGGGTTAAGTATGTTGATGGGATTTGCTTTTCAGCTTGAGTATAGATATTTTTTTACAAAATATTATAAGTTAAATACTTTTGATGCTATGAAATTTTTAGGGGTTTATGAAGAAGTTTCTATTAGTAAATTTATAGATGAGTTAGTGGAAGCGGTTTTTGAGTTAAGTGCTAAGAAAATAGGGGCTCTTATTGTTATAGAAAGAAAAGTTTCTTTGGATTATTATATTTCAAATGGTTATTCTTTGATATCAGAGGTATCTTTAATAGTATTGGAAAGTATTTTTAATATGAATAGTTTATTACATGATGGAGCAGTTATTATAAGAGATTATAAGATAGTGGCAGTAAAATGCTTTTTACCTATGGATACGTCAAATAGTATTGATTTTTCAGTAGGGGCTAGACATAGAGCTGCTATTGGAATAACTCAAAATACTGATGCTATTGCTATTGTTGTTTCTGCTACCAATGGGTATGTATCTTATGCTGTTGATGGTAAAATGTTTTATAATATAGATAATCAAAAACTTACTCAATATTTACAAAGAGATTTAGTTCATAATAAAATTGATTTTAATAAGTTACACAGATTAGCTAATAAAAAATAGTTTTGTAAAAAATAGTTTTGAAAAAAAATAGTTTTTAAAATAAAAGGATTATTGAAAACTAAATAGAATAATAATAATAAGTTGATTAAGTGAAAAGGGGGATAGTAGTAAATGGCAAAGAAAAAAAAGCAAAAATTAGTGTCTTCTACAGGAGTAGCACATATTCATTCTACTTTTAATAATACCATAATAACTATAACTGATGAGAATGGTAATACTATAAGTTGGGCTAGTGGAGGTACTGTTGGATATAAGGGTTCTAGGAAAAGTACTCCTTTTGCAGCTCAGTTAGCAGCAAAACAGGCAGCAGAAAAAGCTATAAATGCAGGTTTAAGAGAAGTTAAAGTTATAGTTAAGGGACCTGGTATGGGAAGAGAAGCTGCTATTAGGGCTCTTAAAGCTGCAGGGCTTGAAATTAGTGATATTAAAGATGCTACTCCTATACCTCATAATGGCTGTAGACCTCCTTCAAGAAGAAGAGTTTAAAGCTTTTTAGGAGTATATTTTAAAAGTATAAGTTTAGGTAAGTAAAAAGAAATTTTATGATATTTTATATTATTCCCGCTTATAGCAAGAGAAGCGGAATACAAATTTCTCTTGCTTTTATTTAGAAACGAAAGGTTGTTATGGGTAGATATATAGGACCAGTTTGTAAATTATGTAGAAGGGAAGGAATTAAATTATATCTTAAAGGAGAAAAATGTTATACTGAGAAATGTCCTTTAGAAAAGAGGAATTATCCACCAGGGCAACATGGATTTGCTAAAAGGAGACCTAAATTAACTACCTATGGATTAAGGTTAAGAGAAAAACAAAAGGTTAGAAGGATATATTGGCTTAGTGAGAAGATGTTCAGAAAATATTTTGCAGAAGCTAAAAGATTAGCAAGATTAGGTAAGGGATTTACAGGACCTAATCTAATGAGGATTTTAGAAAAAAGGTTAGATAATGTATTATATAGATCTAATTTAGCAGTTTCCAGATTACAAGCAAGACAATTAATTATTCATAATTTTGTTAAAGTTAATAATATCAAAGTTGATATACCTTCTTATTTAGTTAAAGTTGGGGATGTTATTCAATTAGATCCTAAAGCTTTAAATATTATAAAACCTTATTTAGAAAGCTCTAATAAATTAAATATTCCTTCTTGGTTAAATGTTAATTTTGATAATTTAACTATTAAAATTGTAAGAGAGCCAGAAAGAAGTGATATTGAATATCCAATTGAAGATAATTTAATAGTAGAGTTCTATTCAAGATAGAATATTTTTTATTTAAGGTAAGGAGGGCTTTAGAAGATGTTAGTTATAAATGAGAGTTTAAAAGCGGGTACTTTAGTATTAGAGCCTACTTATGGTAGATTCTTAATAGAGAATTTACCTAAGGGAATGGGAATAACATTAGGAAATACTTTAAGAAGAATTTTATTATCTTATATACCTGGTGCTGCTATTTTTTATGTTAAGTTTTCTAATGTTGTTCATGAATATGAATCTATTGAAGGGATAAAAGAGGATCCTATAGATATTATTCTAAATCTTAAGGGTGTTAGATTTAGGTATGATAATAAGGAGCCATTTGTTAAGGTATTTTTAAGTGTAAGAGGTCCTGCTCAGGTTTTGGCTAAAGATATAAAATGTCCTGAAAGAGTAAGTGTTATTAATAGGGATCATTATATAGCTACTATTACTACTAATACTACATTAGAATTTGAAGCTGGGGTTATGCTAGGAATTGGATATGTGCCTGCTGAGGATCATATTTTCCCTCCTGAAATTCCTGCTACTATCGGATATATTAAAGTGGATAGTATATTTTCTCCCATTGTTCAAGTTAATTATTATACGGAACCTGAAAGAAAAGGAGAAAAAATTACTTCAGAAAAATTATATTTAGAAATTTGGACTGATGGTAGTATTACTCCTAAAGAGGCTCTTTCTAAAGCTTTATTTATTGTTAAAGATTATAATGATAAACTTATTAGTGAATATGCTGTTTCTCAAGATTTAGTTTCTAATATCCCAGTTTCTTCAAAATCTAATATAAATATAAATAATTTAACTTTAAAGGATTTAAATTTATCTTCTAGAGCTTTAAATGCTTTAAAAAGAATTGGTATTAATACTCTTGAAGAATTATTGAATTATTCAGAAGATGATTTATTAACTGTTAGAAATTTAGGAGGTAAATCATTAGAAGAAATAAAGGAAAAATTAAAAGAACTTGGGTTATCTCTTAAAAAAGTATAAAATTTATTAAAAAAAATACTATACTAAACAAAGAATTAGAAATAATTGAAAATTAAAATTTAAAAAATGTTATAGTTGACAACTGATAAAGAAAAGGATGTTATCCCTTTGTAAAAGGGAAATCTTTTTGTTTTGAAAATGAAGAAATTTGCTTTTTAGAGGGGGTATAAGGGAATGCTTTATTTTCAAAAAAGATCATGTATAAATCTGATTGTTTTTTTTATTATTATTTTACTTATTATTATTTTATTTGATAATTCAGTGTTAGCTAATTCTGATATAGATCTGTATAATAAGGAAGTTTTTTCTAATGTTTCAGTAAATTCTAAAAAACAAGTATTAGTTTCTGAAAGTTCTAGTATAAATATAAAGGATTTTTTAGTAAAAGCTAAAAAGCAGGAAGGTTTATTAAACGTTTATAACTATAATAATCAATTTTTTATTGAATTGCCTAAGGATAAATTGAATAAATTATTTTATTCCTATTTATCAGTTTCAAAGGGTATTAGTGTTTATCCTTTTTTGGGTGGGTTAACTTTACCTATTTTTAATTATGATTATTCTGTTGCTATTTATTTTGATATAGATAAAAACGTAGAATTAAAAGATAATTCTTCAGTTAAACTTTACTTAAAATTGAAGAACTTAAAATATAGAAATGATTCTTTAAATACCTGGGCTGATGAATTACTAAAAAAATCTTATTCTGATTCTTTAATTTCTGTTATTAATTCTATATATTATGATGGAAAATTTTATATAAATGCTGATAATTTCTTAAATATTAATCTTTTTCCTTTTTCTAAAGAATTTTCTAAAACTATGGTTATTAAACCTTTTAAAATAGAAAATATTTCTTCTTTTCCTAAGAACATCAATGTAAAAATTTCGTATACTATTGATTTTAATAATCCATTAATTTATAATTATTTAAATAATATAGAAGGTAATATAGTGGAATTAAATTGGGGGATATTTGTCAATGATAACAAAGATTATCAAAGAAGGGAATATGATAAGAGAGTAGGTTATTTTGCTACTACTTATGCTGATGTTTCTGAATTAAAAGGAGATGATGGATATAGAACTATTAAAAGATATATTAATAGATGGGATCTTTCAAATGGAAAAAAAATAACTTATTATATAGAAAATACTTTTCCTAATGAATATAGAGAAGTAGTAAAAGAGGGGATATTGGAATGGAATAAGGCTTTTAATAGAATAGGTTTTAATGATCCTATTGAAGTTAAGATTCAAGAAGATAATGCTTTATGGGAGCCTGAGGATGTAAGATATACTACTATAAGATATCAAGATAATAGTGTTAGTGCTTTTGCAATTGGACCTTCAATTGTTGATCCTGTTACAGGTGAAATTGTTGATGCTGATATTGTTTTTTATGCCCCTATGCTTAGAATTATTAATTCTTATTATGATCTAAGTTGGGAAATCTTTGCTAATGAGGCATTAAAAGCTCAATATGATCCGTTTTATAAATTTTATTATGATTTATTCTATTTTAAAAAGGTTTCGAGTATAAATGATCTTATTGAAGAATTAAGTAATTTTTTAAATAATTTAGGTAATTTAAAGAATAATGAAATTTACAGGAATATGTGTGTATATGCTTTAGAAAAAACTCAAGATTCTATTATAGCATTGGCTGCTATTGCTATTGATAATCCTGTTAAATATTCTAATTTAAAAGATAAATTAGTAAAAGATTATGTTAAGGATGTAATTATTCATGAGGTAGGCCATACTTTGGGTTTAAGGCATAATTTTAAGGCTTCTTCTTTTGTAAATGAAAAACAATTATTAGATCCTAATTATACTTCTAAAAATGGGATTTGTTATTCTTGTATGGATTATAATCCAGCTAATTTACATTTTATAAATAATAGACCTTATTATACTAATGATATATTTATGACTACTATAGGTTATTATGATTATTTAGCAATAGAATATGGTTATAAGAATGCTGATAAAAAGGAGTTAGAAAGGGTAGCTCAAGAAGCTGGTAAATATTATGGGCCTGATGAAGATTTACTTTCTTTAGATCCTAATATTAGACAATTTGATTTATCTTCTGATCCTTTAAATTGGGCATACCAAAATTCTTTAATTAGTAAATATATTTTAGATAATTCTGTTTATAAGTTATCCAAATCAGGTAAATCATATGATTTGATTTATTTAGCTAATTATAATGCTATTAATAGAATTTTAACAACTAAATTTGAAAATTTAATTTATTATAATTTTGGGAAACATATTAGTAGGAGTTTTGTTAATGATGTAGATTATCCTCCTGTTAGTTATATTGATCTAAAAGATGTTTATAAGATTAATAATATTATTTTAAAAGATATAGTTTCTAAGGATTTATTAATAAATGAAAATGTAATAAAAAATTCTATTTTATTAGGGGATTATGAATGGGGTAGTAGATCGTTCTTTACTAAAACTATATTAGGTAATGCTTATTTAATTGATAGAATCTATAGATTATTATCTATGTTGGTATTAGTTTTACCTAATCCTTATTTAACTGAGAGAGAATATTATGAAAAGAATAATATTTTAAGGAAAAATTTATATAATTTATATTATGCTATATTTACTGATTTTAAAGGAGATAAAAAAATTGATTTAATTAGAAAGCAAAATATAGAAGATTTTATATATTTATTAGTTTTATTAAGTGGATATAATACTAAGCAAGTGGGGACTGGTTTTGCTTTAAATATGTCCGTTTTATCATCTTCAATTTACAGGGACTCTATTTTTGATATAATTTCTAAGATAGAAGGAAAATTAGATCAGGTAATTAATAATAAGAAATCACTAAATGAGAATAAAATTTTTGCAAAGAGATTAAAGAAATATTTAGATTTAGCTTTTAGTAATGATGAAATGAAGAAATAAATAACTAAAAAATAGTTGTACGGGAAAAGGAGGATATTATGAGTGAATTATTGAAAATAGATGAGTTATCTACTATAATAAAGCAGCAAATTGAAAAAAATAAGGATTTATTATTAGAGCAGCAAGAAATAGGGACTGTTATACAGATTGGTGATAATGTTGCTCAGATTTATGGATTAAAATCTGTTAAGTATGGAGAAATTGTTGATTTTGGTAATGATAGATATGGTTTAGCATTTGATCTACAGGAAGAAAGTGTTGGAGTTATATTATTAGGTGCTTATAGTGATATACATGAGGGGGATATTGTTAAGAAAACTAATAGGGTGTTAGAGATAGGTTGTGGAGAAGGATTAATTGGTAGGGTAGTGGATCCATTAGCAAGACCTTTAGATAATAAAGGTGAGTTAAAATTAGAAGCTACAAGACCATTAGAAGCTTTAGCACCTGGGGTTATTGACAGACAACCTGTTAATGAGCCTTTATATACTGGTTTAAAAGCTATTGATATGTTAATACCTATTGGTAAAGGGCAAAGGGAATTAATAATTGGTGATAGGCAAACAGGGAAATCTTCTTTAGTTATAGATACTATTCTTAATCAAAAAGGAAAAGATGTTATTTGTATATATGTTTCTATAGGTCAGAAAGCTTCTTATGTTTCTTATGTAGTTGAGGAATTAGAAAAATACGGTGCAATGGATTATACAATAGTTGTATCTACTACTTCTACAGATGCTCCTTCTTTACTTTATATTGCTCCTTATGCTGGGTGTGCAATGGGAGAATATTTTATGTATAAAGGAAAGCATGTTTTAATTATTTATGACGACTTAAGTAAGCATGCTAAAGCTTATAGAGAAATAGCGTTGTTATTAAGAAGACCTCCTGGTAGAGAAGCTTATCCTGGTGATGTTTTTTACTTACATTCTAGGTTATTAGAGCGTGCATCTAAATTAAGTGATGAGTTAGGTGGAGGTAGTTTAACTGCTTTACCTATTATTGAGACTCAATTAGGTGATGTTTCTGCTTATATACCTACTAATGTTATTTCTATTACAGATGGTCAGATTTATTTAGATACTAATTTATTTAATAGAGGATTTAGGCCTGCTATAGATGTAGGGTTATCAGTTTCACGGGTTGGAGGTGCTGCTCAGATTAAAGCAACTAAACAAGTAGCGGGACAATTAAAACTTGATTTAGCTATGTTTAGAGAATTAGAAGCTTTTACTAAGTTTGCTTCAGAGTTAGATGAAGCTACCCAAAAACAAATAAGAAGAGGACAAGCTCTTATGGAACTATTAAAGCAGGATCTTCATCAAGTTATGCCTATTGAAGAGCAAATATTATCTATTTTTGTTGGTACTAAAGGATTCTTAGATGATTTATCTTTAAATCTTATTAAAGAATTTGAAAAAGAATGGATTGAATATTGTAAAGCTAATAAAAAACATATTATAAAAGAAATAACTGATAAAAAAGAGTTATCTAAGGAATCTTTAGCTGAATTAGAAGAGACTGCTGCTTCGTTTAAACAAAAATTCTTATTATCCAGAAAAGAGGCTACAGGAGTTACTGTTAGTATTAGTTAATTTTTTTGTAAAAAAAAAGATAGTTATTGAAATAGTTATTGAAAATAATTTATTTATGATAAGTTAATATGAAAAAGAAAATTTGTTTATTAGGAAGTACTGGATCTATTGGGATACAAGCAGTTCAGGTTATTTCTGAATTTTTAGATAGATTAGAATTAGTTTCCATTGCAAGTTATGGGAAAAATATTAATATTGTTTTAGATCAAATAAAGAAGTTTAATATAAGAAAAGTAGCTATATTTAATGAGCAAGATGCTTTAAAATTAAGAGAGATAGTTGGCAATGAGGTAAAGGTTTTATCAGGGATAGAAGGTTTAATTGAGTTAGTAGTTGATGAAGATGTAGATATAGTAATTAGCGCAATAGTGGGGTTTATAGGATTAATTCCTACTTATGAAGCTGCAAAAAAACTAAAAAGAATAGCTTTAGTTAACAAAGAATCAATGGTTGTTGGTGGACATCTTTTTAGACCATATTTAAATAATATTATTCCAGTAGATAGTGAGCATAGTGCTATTTTTCAGGCTTTGGAAGGTAATAGAGATTATTTAAAAGAGATTATATTAACTGCTTCTGGGGGACCATTTCTTAATTTACCTTATGAAAAGTGGGAGGATATTACTTTAAATGATGCTTTAAAGCATCCGGTATGGAGGATGGGGGCAAAAATAACTATTGATAGTGCTACTTTAATGAATAAAGCACTTGAAATTATTGAAGCTTATTTTCTATTTAATATTTATCATTATAATATAAAAGTTCTTATTCATCCTCAAAGTATTGTACATTCTTTTATTGTTTTAAAAGATGGTTCTTATTTAGCACAGCTAAGCTTACCTGATATGAAGTTGCCTATTTTATATAGTTTAAGCTATCCTCAAAGGTGGGAAAATAATTTTCCTAAATTGGATTTAACTAAAATAGGAAATTTAGCATTTCAAGAAGTACCCTCTAAATTTAGGGCAATTAATTTAGCTTATAGTGTATTATCAAAAGGAGGAGTTTATCCAGCTATATTTAATGCTGCTAATGAAGAGGCTGTTAAGTTATTCTTAGAACAAAAAATTAAATTTATAGATATAGTTAAGTTAATTGAGGATGTTTTATCAATATTCTCTGATAAAAATATTGATAATCCGACTATAGATGAATTAAAATATTATGACAATTGGGCTAGAAATAATGTAATTAATTTAGCTGTGAAATCCAAGATTTTTTATTCATAATAACTTTTATTTGATTTTATATTTATTATTTTATATTTTAAAATTGTATTTTTAATTATGTTTTCTAAGGGGGTTAAGGTTAATGAGTATTATTAGAGTTAGGTTTGCTCCTTCTCCTACAGGGTATTTACATATAGGTGGTGCTAGAACTGCTTTATTTAATTACTTATTTGCTCGTAAAAATAATGGAAAGTTTATATTAAGAATAGAGGATACTGATTTTGAAAGATCTAAAAGAGAGTATGAGGATGTTATAATAAGGGATTTAAAGTGGCTAAATATAGAGTGGGACGAGGGACCTGATATTGGTGGTGATTATGGACCTTACAGGCAATCTGAAAGGTTGGAAATATATAAAGATTATGCTGATAAATTAATAAAAGAAGGTAAAGCTTATTATTGTTATTGTACAGAAGAAGAATTAGAAATTCAAAGACAATTACAATTAAAGGAGAAGAAACCACCAATTTACGATAGAAGATGCTTAAATTTAACTACTAAGAAAAAACAAGAATATGAATTACAAGGCAGAAAACCTTCGGTTAGATTTTTAGTACCTTATAAGCAATTAGAATTTCAAGATTTAATACATGGCAGATTATCAATTGATACAAAATTGGTTTCTGATCCGATAATATTAAAGAGTAATGGAGTTCCTACTTATAATTTTGGGGTGGTTATTGATGATCATTTAATGGAAATAACTCATGTAATAAGGGGAGATGAACATTTAGATAATACTTATAGGCAGTTATTAATATATGAGGCTTTATCTTGGAATCCACCATTTTATGGACATATTCCAATGATATTAGCCCCTGATAGATCTAAATTATCTAAAAGACATGGGGCTACATCTGTTGAAGAATTAAGAAAATTGGGATTTATTAATAAAGCTGTTGTTAATTATATTGCTTTATTAGGTTGGTCTCCTAAAGATAATACTGAAATAATGCCTATAAATGAGATTATAGAGAAGTTTGATTTAAGCGGGGTTTTGGATCATCCTGCTGTTTATGATATTGAAAAAATGAAATATTTTAATCATTATTATATCGCTAATATTTTACAAAATACAGAAATTTTACAAGCTTTAAAAGAATTGGAAAAATTAAATGAATTAGAATATAATTTACAAGATAATTTAAAATTAAGGGTTATAGAATTAGAGAAAAATAGGATTTATCTATTAACAGATTTCTTTGAGTTATTTGATATTATTCAATATGATCCAATATTTAGTGATGATATTTTAAATGAATTAAATAATTTTGATAAAAATATTTTTGAAATAGTTATAAATTCTTTAAATGAGTTTGATAATTATGATGATATTGAAAAAATAAAGAGTTATTTAAAGGATGTAGCTAAGAAAAATAATTTAAAACCTGGTAGTATTTATAAATTAATTAGGTTATTATTAACGGGTAAGCATGAGGGACCTGAATTACCTAAAATTATTTATTTCTTAGGTAAAAAAGAAACTATTAAAAGAATTAATAAAATTAAAGAAATAGTTTAGAAAATATTATAAAGTTATACAAATTTAAAAATTATTTCTTGATTTTTAACTAAATCACCTTTTAAGATTTTAATATTATCCTTGTTTTCTTCTATTTCTAAGAAATAATCTGATAAGTAGATTTTTATCATATTATTTGTTATATTGATTACGTAGCCTTTTAAAGTGTTTATGTTATTAAAATATAAAAAATGTTTTATATAGTATTTGAAATAGTTTCTATATAGATTATTTTTTTGTAGATTTTCATTATTAGTAATTTTAATAAATTCTGTAAGTCCTTGTTCATCGTAGTAGGGTGGGGTATTATAAAAGATTGATAAAAGTTGTCTTTGATTGATAATATCTATAAATCTTCTTATGGGGCTTGTTATATGAGTGTAGCTTTTTAGTCCTATTAAATTATGATTTTTTTTACTCAATGAATAAAAAGAGAATTCTAAATTTTTAGTTATATTATATATTTCTAAAGGATTAGTTATTATCCTTCCTTTTAGGGCATTATCAATTTGACTATTATTATGTAAGTAAGCAAAAGGTATGTTGTGTTTTATGGCTATTTTTGAGGCTATATAATTTGTAATTATCATCAGTTCTTGGATAATAAATCTGTAGTTATTTAGTGTATAAATTGGCTCTATTTTTTTTAAATTTTTATCTAATTTAAATCTAGGGATGTTTAAAAAGATACCACCTTTATTTAATCTATCATTAAATAAAATCTCAGCTATTTTATTTATATTATATTCGTAAAATAATTTATATTTATCTGCTAATTCATAAGAATAGTTTTCTTTTATATTTATTACTTTAAAATCGAATTCAAAATTAAGAAGTTCTAAGTTTTTAGAAAATAATAATCTAAAAATCAAAGCTGGCCTTATACTATTTTTTATTAATGAAAAATTTTTTATAATTTTTTTATTTATTAGCATATAAAAATTGTTATAAGTAAAATATAATGAATTTAAGTTATTATAGGCTAAGTGGAATAAAGACAATGGTATATACTCGCTTAGGTCTGCTATTCCTATTAAAATTTCTATTTTATTATTAATTTTATTTACACATATTACATCATCTATTTCTATAGTATTTTTTTCATCTATGCTAATGAAATTATAACTATTTAGTAAAACTCTACCTTTTATTACATACTTATAATTGAATTCTATATCGTTAAATATATGTTTTTTATCTATTTTAGTTTTATAGGTATGATATAGTTTATAATTTAGTTTTGTTAAGCTATAAAAGATACTCTTTTCGTAATCTGATAATATTTTTTTTATTTCCTTTAATTTTGATTTCTTGGATTTTCCTAATATTTTCGATATTAATAAAAACATAGTGATTAATTTATGAATTGTAATCAATTTGCTTTGTTCGTATTTAAATATTATATATTTTGTTATAAATAGGGTAATATAATTTTTAGGTTTTTTCAAAAATTTTCGACTACTAATTAGGTTATTATTGATTAAAACTAAAGATTTTGAAATAATAAAGAAAGTATAAACTAAATATAAAGATAGTATCTGGGTGTAATTTTTTTGGTGAATTTTTTGATTTAATATTTTTAGAATCCTATTGATTTTATTTAAAAAAGTTAACAATTTATATATATTTTTGTTTTTATTTATATTTAAATTTAAGATAAAGTAAATAGGTAATTTTTTATTTATTAGTAGAATCTTGAGTATATTAGATTTCATTAAATTTATTTTTAACATATTTTTATTAAAAATATATTAAAAGGGTGTTTACATTATTATATTGTAAAATTTCAAAAAGAATTCCTTAAATTAGTTACTTATTAATAATTGAAGTTAAAAATATTGATTTTGATAATAATAGGAGAAATATAGATAGATAGTGAATGGAAATAGATTAGGGTTTAGTTAATAAAATGGAGTTATTAATTATGATTATTAGTTATTCATCTGGTTGGTCATATACAAAACCGAAGATATCGGTTTTCATTTTTTTATAACCCTGAGATTCTAAATATTCTTTAGTTTGGTAGTCATAAGATTTAACTTGATAGATTTCTGGTTGTGAGTAGTAGTTATAGTTATCTCTGTAGTATTGTATATTATCAAAACCACTATAAGCAGGAACCCTGTAAATTTCGTTAGTTAGTGGATCTTTAGCATAGGTTTCATTATTTATTGCAGCAGAAAAAGCGTTAGTAAATGCTTCCCTATCCATAGCAAAGCCTTTTTGGATATCTCTAAATATTGTACTACTATATTCATTACTTTCTTTTAGTTTTTTATACATATTAGATCTATGTTGATTTTCTTTCCCTATTTCGTTGTATATTATATCTGATATCTCTTTTGATGTTTCATATCTCTTTTGAGAATTTTCCATTTCTATTTTTTCTTTATTTACTATGTAATTCATCTTTTCAACAATAAAGTTAAAGTCATACTTTATACTATTATATAGGTTAATAACTATAGTTAAAAAGGTATTAAAATCTAAAGTTGGATTATTTTGAATTAAATTATTTTGATTTAATTTATTTTGAGTATAATAGCTTAATTCATATCTTACAATAGCTGTATTATACCCTGTTATAATAAGAAGATATAAAAAACCTTTTAAGGATTTTTGATTATTATTAAATGTTATAAGTAAGGGGATAGTATTTACTCTTTGTAATTTAATAGTATGAATAGATAAAGCATCTAAATTTATGTTATATATGTTTTCTGGAATTACTTCTAAATTTAAAGTAGATTTAAAAAAATACAGTACTAAATTTAAGATATCGTTTATATTATAAATGTTGTTAAAATAAAAGCTTAAGTTATATTTACCTAAGTAATTTGAAAATGTTCCTTTTATTGTGCTATTAGAGTATGTATTAATTATATTTATTATTATTTCACCATTTTGTAAATTTATATTTGAATTTGGATATAATATATGGTAAAAAAGTTTGTAATCTATTAAGTTAAAGAATATATATGGTTTTACTTGATTATTTACTAAATTTATATTACCTATGAGTTTGTTATTTATTTTTATAGGATAAGTAGTATAAACTAATTTTTCACTTTCTTTTATAGAATTTAATAAAAATTCTTTATACCAGTTAGATTTATTAAAATCATTAAAAAAAGTATCTGATAGTAAGATATATATTATTAGTTCATTTTGATTTAAGAATTTAAGTCCTAATTCTAATTTAAATATGAATTGTTGCCTAAATAGATACCTTAATTCTAATAATCTTTCACCAATAATAAGAAATGGATTTTGAATATAAACATCAAATCCTAAATTTAGGGGTATAATTTTTTGGTTATTAGTATTAGGATTTTGAAATATTTTATTAAGTTCTAATAGATATAATTTATATCCTTGAGGATTAGGATAATTTATAAATTCTAATAATTCTTTTATTGGATATTCTAGATCTTGAGTATTATTAAATTTTATTTTATTTGATATTATTAAGTAATTAACTGCTATGGTATTGTAAGTAGGGTAATTAAAGTTTAATAGAGTTAAAGCTATTTTGGTTAGTTTTATATGTTTTACGAGTGTATTATAAGGTATTTTAAAAGTAATTCCTAAGTATATATCTTTGTATTCTATAGGATTTGTATAATTGCCTATTAGAAAATTTAGCATATTTGCTTATATCAATAATTAATTATATTAGTTATTAAATTAAGTGAGCTATATTTAAGAACATTTAGGTTATATCCTCCTTCTAAAACCCATAATATTTTGTATTTTTTTAAGTTATTTATCAATGTTTTATGTAATTTATCTATCCCTTCATCTGTTATTCTCATATATGTTATAGGATCATTTAAATGTATATCATATCCTGCTGAAATTATAATAAATTCTGGTTTAAATTCATTTATTATTTTAGGTACTTCAAGTTTATATATATTTAATATTTCTTCATTATTAGCTAAAACATTTAGGGGGTAATTAAATTTATTAAATTCGGGCTTAGATTTATATCCAGTAAATGGGTAAAATGGGTAAGCATGAGTTGAAAAAAATAATATATCTTTATCATTTAAAAAAATATCTTCTGTACCATTCCCGTGATGTGCATCAAAATCTATTATTGCTATTTTCTTTATTTTTAAATATTCTTTTAAGTAATTTGCTATTACTGCTACATTATTTATAATACAGAAGCCCATAGCTTTATTTTTTTCTGCATGATGTCCTGGGGGTCTTATATATCCTATTGCATTATCTATTACATTGTCTAATAAATCTTGAACTAAATTTAAGAGTAATTTAATATTTGTGTTTATAACATTTAGGGTATTTTCATTAAAATATGTATCTGGATCTAAATTATATAATCCCTTTACTTTGTTTGTTAATGATAAAAGATTTTCTATATATTTTTCTTCATGAGTTAATTTGTATAGCTTATATAAGAATTCATCATCTATTTGTTTTATATTATCTTCATTTATTAAGTTAGTATTTGGTAATTCTTTGTTTTGATTTAATTTTTCTAAGAGTTCTATAATAGTTTTAGTTCTTAATGAATTTTCAACATGATTAGGATCATTATGTAAATAATCTTTGGTATTGTAAGCTATTTTTAATCTCATCCTAATTAATTATTTTGTATGATAGGTTTAAATCCTTTCTTTTTTAGATGAATTTAATTATAAAAAAAGAATAAATAAAAATAGGGAAAATATTAAATTATGATTGAAAAACTTAAAAGCTTGTTTGAAAAAATATTAAAGATTATAGAAAAAGAAGAATCATTGAATTATAATAATACTGCTTTTTTTGCTGGTATTTATTTAGTAATTAAAAATACCTTAAATGAGATACATAATTTGTTGCTAAATAGCAATTTAATAAATAACAATTTAAGTTCAAATATATTACAAAATAATAATTATATTCAAAATCTGAAAAACTTAGAATTGGTTTTATTAGATTATCATAATTTGAATTTAATTAATAGAAAAAAAACTTTAGAAAATTTTAAAAATAGAGTATCTCAATTATATAATGAAATTTTAATTAATTTTAATAAGCTAAAAGAGAATCAGCAAAATTTGATAAATGATATTTCAGATAATAATAATAAATATCTTGATGGAGATTCAATATTAATTAATGAGGATTTTTTGAAAAAAATTTTAAAACTTGATAAGTTATATGAATCAAATAGAAAGTTAGAGGATAAGATAGAGGTAATTTTAAATAGAAAAGATAATCTTTTTAAATTTCTAAAGAAGAATAATATAAATACTATTAATGATTTATTATGGTTTTTACCACGGTCCTATTCTGATAGAAGAAATGTTGGAATTTATCAAGATAAGATATACGCTAAATTAAAAATAATATCTAATCATTTAGAATTAAATACCAATAAAAATATAAAAATAATTAAATATGAAACAATTGATGATAATAATAAGAAGCATTATAGCTTAGTATTTTTTAATCAAGAATTTGTTAAATATTCTATAAAGAAGGGGGATATTATAAAAGTATTTGGAAGGATTATAAAAGGTAATGAAATTGTACCTGAAGAATGGGAAAAAGAAACTTTAAAAACTTTAAATTTTGATAAAATTGTCCCTATCTATCCCTTGGGAAATAATAAATTAAAACAATCAAAATTTAGAAATATTATTTATCAAGCTCTTAAAAATTATTATAAATATATCAATGATTCATTATTTGATTTAATAATCTATTTAAAGAATGTGTTAAATTTAGATATTGATTTTTTAGATTTAAAAAATTCATTACTAAATATTCATTATCCAAAGGATTTTGAGTATTTAGAGAAGGCTAGAAATAGATTAGCTTTAGAGGAAATAATATATACTCAAGTATTATTAAATACTTTATCAAAAAAAGAAGAAAAATCAAATATAAAAATAGATTTAATTAAAACAAAGGATAAATTAGAAGAAATAAAAAAAATATTACCATTTA
>JAPYWL010000069.1 GCA_028276365.1 Deltaproteobacteria bacterium
TATCTCCAAACTTCCTAAAATTGATTATAATGTTTTAAATAATTTTACAATTAAAGAATATCAAGATTTTTTAAATTATATATACCAAAAAAATAAGAAAGAATTATATAAAAATTTACAGATTCCAGAAACTACTCCAAATCAAGTTAAAGAATTAGCTCTAAACTTAACAAAAAATGAAGTATATTTTATCCAAAAAGTACATAAAATAAAAGAATATTTAGAGCAAAATTATAAATATAATTTATTCATAAAAGAATTGGAAGCAGAAGATGCAGTTTATGATTTTTTATTTATAAAAAAAGAAGGATATTGCGAGCAATTTGCTAGTGCTATGACAATTATGCTAAGAGCAATAGGTATTCCTTCAAGATTAGTTATAGGTTACGCTCCAGATAAAAAAGATATATTAACTGGTTTTATAAATGTTTATGCTGATGATGCCCATGCTTGGGTAGAAGTACTAACTCCTTATGGATGGCTACCTTTTGATCCCTCACCTCAAAATATCGATATGAATACCCTAAACTATCTTCAATCCCCTAAGCTATTTGGAGTATTTAAAAACCTCGGCTTTGATAAAGAAAACCTTAAAATTATCTCCCTTATTTTTAAAATATTTATAAATATTTTCATTATAAGCTTTATTATTTACTTAATCATAATTTCTTTAAAAGTATATAATTTTATTAAACTAAAGAATGTCGTAAACAACTTTGTAAATAATTATAATTTAGAAGATATTGAAAAACTTGATAAAAAAGAATTATCTAAAATATTTATTTCATTTTTTAATTACCTTAAAACCTTTATACCCTATGAATCTAACTTAACACTAAGAGAATACTTAATTAAACTAAAAAATTCAATAAATACTTTCCAAAATTTAGAAAATATTAATAAAATTATTGTATTTTTTGAAAAGTTAATAACAAATTATGAAAAAATAATTTACAAAAAAAATTAATTTATTAAGGAGGAAAACAAGATGGAAAATAATAAATTTAATAATTTATTTTTGATAGAAAACATTATAAAAGAATTAGCAATAAAAAATAATACCAAATTAATATTATTTGTAATGGATGGATTAGGAGATATGGTTAATATAAATTACTCATATAAAACACCATTAATGGTAGCTAAGAAAGATAATATAAAAAAGATCTTAAACAAAAGTGCATTAGGTTTAGGGATACCAGTATTTAGGGGTATAACCCCAGGTAGTGGGCCTGGACATACTGCTTTATTTGGATTTGATCCTATTGTATATCAAATAAAAAGAGGGATATTAGAAGTTTTAGGAATGGATATGGAAGTAACTAAAAATTCAGTAGCTATTAGAGGAAATTGGGCTAAAGTAAAAAAAGATGATAATAATTACTTAGTATTAGATAGAAGAGCAGGAAGATTACCTACCCAAGAAAATATTAAACTACTTAATCTAATTACGTCCATTATCAATGAGATTAACGAAAAATATAATGTTAAACTAAATATTAAAGCAGGTTTAGAGCATCGTTTGGGAATAGTCATTACCCCTATTAATTATAATTTTGAAGATATCCAAATAGGAGACAATGATCCTCAAAAAGAAAACGCTTATGTTAAAAACTTTACTAAAAATAATACATTATCTAATTTACTTAGTGAATTAAATAATAAAATTTATAATCTATTAGAAAATGAAAGAGCTAATTATATATTATTTAGAGGTATAACAGATATTCCTTTATTACCTAATTTTGAGGAAATTTACAAACTAAAGCCATTAGCAATAGCTAAATACCCAATGTATTTAGGAATAGCTAAGCTCTTTGGATTCAATACAGTCAAGCTTGAAGATTACCAAAATTTAGAAAACATTAGAAATATTATTAAACAAAATATAAACGATTATGATTTTATATTTTTTCATTATAAATATACGGATATGGCTGGAGAAGATGGGAATTTTGAATTAAAAGTAAAATCGATAGAAGAAGCAGATAAAATAGTAGGAGTATTCTTAGAATTTGATCCTGATGTTATGGTAATAACTGGAGATCATAGCACACCTTGTATTTACAAATCTCATTCATTCCAAGGAACCCCGTATATGATATACTCCAAAAATCAAGATGTTTTAAATGCTAATCTTGATATAAACAAAGATTTTAATGAATTAGAATGCTTAAAAGGAGAATTAGGAACATTTGAACTGAAATATAACATGTCATTAATGTTAGCCTATTCAAAAAGATTACAAAAATATGGAGCCTAAATTAAATAGTAAATTAAATACTAAAATAGTTAATAAAAAATTTTTAAAATTAAAATCTTTAACTTTAGTAGAAGCTTTAGTCAGTATAACAATTATATCGTTGCTTACTTTAATAATTGTTCAAATAATGCTGATTTTTTCAAAATTAAATAAAAGAGCAACCTACTTATCCGATTCAGATATAAAAACTAAAGAAGTTGGCCTAAAAATAGAAAGAGCTATATATAATCTAAAAAATAATATATATTTTTCTACTCAATTTTTATACGTTGTAAGAGTTATTCCTAATGATCCAAATAGAATTAGTGATGATATATATACAACTTATGAAACTCAAACAAAACCAATAGCTAAAATTTTTATAAATCCTACTAAAATAAATAATAAATACTACAGAAAAGTTATAATACATTACTATAAAAAAAATAGTATAGATAATAGTCTTACAAATGTTTTATATCTACCAGAAGAAACATTTTGGAAAATAGAAGAAACACTATATAAGGATAATAAAAATTATTATACAGCAAGCTATGCTTTTTATAATCCATCAGTAAATAATTTAAACAGTAGTTATAAAATATCAGGTGTAAATAGAAGACTTTATCAATTACAAAGATTTAAAATATATTTTTATTTTTATGCCCCAGATGTTAATAATAGACCATTTTCTATATATAAAAAAGATAGAAACTTCTTAATAAATGAATATAAGAAAAAATATTTTACTAAAAAATCTTTTTTCATTATTTTTGATTATTTATATTATTAGCATTTTGCTGATATTTACACTTTAAGTTTAAAAAAATGAATAATGTAAAGGGATATAAAATTTACGATATTATTTTAAGTAGTTTTATAGCAGTTTTAATTATATCAAATATAGTTACATTAAAAGTTTTTGTAATAAAATTACCGATTATAAATAAAGAATTAGTTTTTGATGGAGGGGCTCTCATATTCCCTTTAAGTTATATATTTGCTGACATTTTTACTGAAGTTTATGGTTATAAAAAAAGTAGGAAAATAATTTGGTTAGGTTTTATTTTTTTAATAATTTATAACATTTTATTATACATAACTATCTTACTTCCCCCAGAAAGTTCTTGGAATAGTTCAGTAGGACAAGAAAATTTTGAAAAAGTATTTAATTTTAGTTATAGAATAGCAATAGCTGGGATAGTAGGTTATTTTTTTGGAGAATTTATTAACTCTTATGTTTTAGCTAAGATGAAAATATTATCTAAAGGAAAATTTCTATTTTTAAGAGTTATAGTATCAACTATATTTGGTCAAGTGGCAGATACTACTCTATTTTGTCTTATAGCTTTTTATGGAATTATTGATAACAATGCTATGATAAACTATATAGTAACAGGTTATTTTTATAAAGTAACAGTAGAAGCTATAATGTCTCCAATCACTATAAAAGTAATAAAAAAAATAAAGCAATTAGAAAACGAAGATTATTATGATTATAACACTAATTTTAACCCATTTTTAGTCAGTTTAAAGGATTAATCTAAAATCCTTACTTTTAGATCTTACCTTCAAATATATTTTTTTTAACATTTTTTTTACATATAAATATTATTTTTCTACATTTTTTTAGTATGTTAAAAATTGTAAAATAAAAACAAACTGAAAGGAGGAAAAGAATATGAATATAGATAAAGTAAATTTAACAAATCAAAAGATAGTATATCCAACTGATTTTGGATCATCAGATAGCTATTTACCTATAAATACCAAAAAAGAAATAGAAGATAATTATATAAATGAAGAAAAGGTTCCAGAAGAGGGACAAAAGAAAAAATGGCTTGTTATTTTGTATAGCGCGGGTGATAATAATTTAGCTTCATTTTTGCATGAAGACATAAATGAATTAGAAAGTGTAGGTTCAGATGAAAATACCCACATAGTTACAATAGCAGATCAAGGTAAGCAGTGGGACGCTGCTTTTAAAGGAGCTAAGGTTTTTTACCTTAAAAAAGATAATGATATGAGTAAGATAAATTCTCCATTATTAAAGAATTTAGGACAAGTCAATACAGCAGATCCTAAATTTATGGCTTCTTCTATTGCTGAAATAATAAAAAAGTTTCCAGCTGAACATATTGCTATTATTATAGGAGATCATGGTTCAGGCTGGGAAGGAGCTATTGAGGATGAAGGCAACAATAAATTTATGTCATTACCTGAAATAAGGGAAGCATTAGAAGAAATCTATCAAAAAACTGGTAAAAGAATAGATGTTTTAGCATTTGATGCTTGTTTAATGGCAATGGCTGAAGTAGGTTATGAACTTAAAAACGCTGTTAAATATTTAGTTGCTTCCGAAGAAACAGAAGGAGGTAGCGGTTATAACTATAATATCATTTTCAGTAAAGCTATAAAAGATGCTGTTTCAAAAATACAACAAGCTGCTTTATTTAAAGTTAATGTAGATCCTGAAGAATTTGCTAAAATTATTGTAGAATCCGCTAAGGAATATAGTAACGACATTCAAACTATATCCGCTGTAGACTTAGATAAAGTTAATGATCTAGTTTCTAAATTAAATGAATTCGCCAAACTTATTCTTTCTTCTCCTAAACAAGATATACAAAAATTAAAAGAAAAAATAAGACAAACTCAAAGTTTTTCCATAGGTTCTTTTAGAGATCTTTATCATTTTGCTAAATTAATTTATGAAGATAATTCTATTTCCCAAGACTTACGAAATAAAGCTAAAGAAATTATGGATGCTTTAAATAAATATATAGTTAATGAATTCAGTAATGACAAATATAAAAATGCTTATGGAGTAAGTATAGAATTACCATCTTATGGAAACGTTGATTCTAAATACAAAAATACCCAATTTGCTAAAGACACTTCTTGGGATGAAATGTTAGAAAAACTTAATAAAACCTAAAAACCACAAAAAAGATAAAATATTAAAAAATAAAATATTAATAAAGTTAAGGGGAGATATAATACTCCCCTTTATTATTTATTAATATAAAACCTTTATCAATTAATAAAAACCTTTATCAATATAAAGGAACAATAAAATTAATAGAAAATTAAATATTAGGAAATATAAATAAAAAAATACAAAAAATAAATTCTAATTTGAGATATTTAGAAACTATAGGAATAATATTAATAATTATAGGTGTAATTATATTTCTATTTTCCAAATTTATAAACTTATTTCCAAATTTTTTTAATTTTTTATCAAAGGGAGATAT
>JAPYWL010000070.1 GCA_028276365.1 Deltaproteobacteria bacterium
TCATTATGGATAGTTTAACTAGATTAACTAGAGCTTGTAATTTGGTTTTACCTCCTACTGGTAGAACTTTATCAGGGGGATTAGATACTTCTGCTATTTATAGACCTAAAAAATTCTTTGGAGCTGCGAGAAAAATAGAAAATGGAGGATCTTTAACTATTATTGCTACTGTACTAGTTGAAACCGGCAGTAAAATGGATGAAGTTATATTTGAAGAATTCAAAGGTACTGGTAATATGGAATTACATTTGTCTAAATTATTAAGTGAAAAACGGATTTTCCCTGCTATTGATATTAATAAATCTGGTACTAGGCATGAAGAATTGCTATTAGATAGCAATACCCTTAATGTTGTTTGGACTTTAAGGAGATTAATTAGTAAATTAGATGTAGATGAGGCTACCCCTAAAATAATAGAATATCTTAAAAAAACTAAAAATAATGCTGAATTTATCGAATTCATGAAAAAACAAATAAGTAATATATAGGAGGGATTATTAAAAATGAATGAATCTTTAATTGAAAATAGTAAAAAAAATATAATAGATAATGTTAATTTTGAGTTTCCGAAATGGACTAAAGAAATCCTTAGATTTATTAGTGTAAAACCTCAAATAATATTAGAAGGTAATATATATGATGTTTATCCTATTGAAATTAATGTTAATGTTGGTTCTAATTTAAGTATTAATAAAGATTCAATTAGTTCCAAAGATTCAGTTAGTTCTAAGCAAGTAATTAATTCTCAAACAATTGACCCTAAAAATCAAGATATTAATCAAGATACTAAAACAATATCATCTCAGAATATTAACCAAAGTTCTAATAATATAACTAATGAAGTTCCTGTTTCTAATCAAAATTTAAATAATCAAAGTTTAAATAATTTCAATCAAAAGGTTGTAACTACGATGAGATTAACAGATTATTTATCTACTATTTTGTATGATCAAGAAGGTTATGAATTAGTTGTTTTATTTGAACCTGTTTTTGGTTTTAAAAAACTAAAAGGTAGTGATGAGGTATTTAAGAAGTACATAAAGGATAGTACTGATAAGGAGGGTTTTGTTAAAGCTGTTTTATTTAGAGCTTATGAAGCTATTGAAAATATGGTTAATTCTAAAGAACATTATATTGCTATTATTATTAATTTTGCTTCAAGATTGCCTGAAGTTTCTCAAAATGATATTAATGAATTCTTATATAAGATGTTTAGATTATCTTTTTTAAGTACCCCTAAAATTATTTCAAATAATCCTAATCCTAAGTATAATCCAGTTTTTATTTTAATAGATAAAGAAACAGACTTGCCTACATGGTATACTTTAGATAATCCTAAAGTAAAGATAGTAACTGTTCCTAAACCTGATAATATTTCTAGGAAAATTGTTATAGAAACTTTAATAAAAAGACTTGATAAGTATAATGAATTAATTAGTGATGAAAAAAAATACAAAGAAATAATTGATTTATTTATTGATCAAACTTATAAGATGTATAATAATGAAATAATTTCAATAGTTTCCTTAGCTAAAAAAGAAGGAATAGATGTATATAATGTAAATGAGGCAATAAGGAGATATAAAGTAGGGGTAATTGATAATCCATGGGCTAAATTAAGTATAGATGATATCATTAATGCTGAAGAAATATTAAAAAGGAGAGTAAAAGGTCAAGATAAAGCTATTAAGAGAGCTGCTGAAATATTAAGAAGATCATTTTTTAATTTATCAGGTTCTCAGTTTGGGATTAGTTCATCTAGGCCAAAAGGAGTTATGTTTTTTGCAGGACCTACTGGTGTTGGAAAAACAGAACTTGCTAAAGCTTTAACTGAATTAATCTTTGGTAGCGAAAGTAATTATATTAGATTTGACATGTCTGAATATTCTAAGGAACATACTGATCAAAGATTAATAGGAGCTCCACCAGGTTATGTAGGATATGACGCAGGGGGACAATTAACTAATGCTATTAAACAAAATCCATTCTCTATTGTTTTATTTGATGAAATAGAAAAAGCACATCCCAGAATTTTAGATATATTCTTACAAATCTTAGATGAAGGAAGACTTACTTCTGGTAGAGGAGAAACTGTTTATTTTACTGAATGTATTATTATTTTTACTTCTAATTTAGGAATTTATGATATAGATAATTTGGGAAATAAAATAGTTAGAGTAGATCCATCTATGGATTATGAATTGGTTGAAAAACAAGTTAAAGATTTTATTATTGATTATTTTAAATTTAGAATAAATAGACCAGAAATCCTAAACAGAATTGGTGAAAATATTATAGTCTTTGATTTTATAAGACCTTATGCTGCTAATCTTATATTTGAAAAAATGGTCAATAATGTTATCACTAAATTAAAGGATAATAATAAAATAGAATTGATTTTAGAGCAGGATATATATAATACTTTAAGAGATTATTGTACAAAAGATTTAACTATGGGAGGAAGAGGAATAGGGAATAGATTAGAAATATCCTTTGTTAACCCTTTATCTACTTTATTATTTAAATTACAACCAAATGAAGGAGATACTGTTGTTATTAATGAAATAAAAGAGTCTCAATTAGGATGGGAATTAAACGGATATATTAAAACTTAAAAAAAAACTTATAAAATAAAAAGCTAATGGTATTATAAAAGGTTATTTAATTTTTATATAGAAAATAAAAAAAAGATAAATATTTATGGATTTTCAAGAAATAGATTTACCAGCAGTAGGTAAAAAATATATTATTAATTTAAATGATCTTGATATAGTAGTTATTCATCATAATACTGGAAAAAAAGAGTTATATTTTGTAAAAGATGATGAAGTTTTATATAATATAGAATTTTCTGAGAATGTTGCTAAAGATTTAGGGATGATCCTAACAGGAACATTTTATCAAACTTTATCCCCTGATAAAGTAGATTTTATCATTAATCAAATGGTTATGGAATGGATAAAGATTAAGGATTACCCTAAGCTGCATAATAAGACTATAGCAGAGTTAGACATAAGGAGAAATACGGGCTGTACTGTTATTGCTGTTATCAGAGGTAAGGAATTCTTTATTAATCCTGATCCCTATAATTTTAAATTTAATCCCCAAGATACTATTATTTTAGTAGCTAATAGAGAACAATTAAAAAAATTCTTTGAATATATCCGTTAATTTATTTACTTTATTGGGAGATTAATTTAAATTATGGCTATGGAATTTGAAAAAGTTAAAAAGCAACAAAGGAAAGAAGAATATAAATACAAAGCTTTAGAACCTAAGGAAGTATTCTGTAAAATATTAAATAAGAAAATAACTATTGTAGTAGAACATCTTGATTATAAAGGATCTTATGTTAAATCCGAAATAGGGGAAATATTTTGTAGTAATATGTTAGAATGTTATTATGAAAATATAAAATGTAAATATAGTGGAATAAGTAAGTTTTATCCTGATCCTTTAGAAAAAAACTTTAACGATGAGTTCTATGAAAATTATGTAGGACCTGAAGAATTTGAAAGAATTTTAAAATTAAGACAAAAATATCTTAATAAAGAACAGCAAAATGAGAATAAAAATATAAATTTAAATGAAGATGAAACTGAAACTGAATAGATTTTAATTTATGTTAAAAGATATATCTATAGTTATTCCTGCTTATAATGAAGAAAAATATATTCTTAATTCTTTAAGATCTTTATTAAATCAAAATTTAGCTAATACTATTAGTTATGAGATTATAATAGTAGATAATGATAGTACAGATAATACTTATAAAATTGTTAAAAGTTTTATAGATAAATATAGAAAAAGTAACGATAAGATAAGTTTTGAATTAATAAGGGAATATAGGAAAGGAGTAGCTTTTGCAAGACAAACAGGATTTAGTATGGCTAATTCTAAAATAATTGCTACTTTAGATGCGGATTGTATAGCTTCTCCTTTATGGATTAGAACAATCTTTAATATATTTAACTATGATTATGATTACCTTTATAATCCGTTTTATAGGAATTTACCTTCTAAAATAATGGATAGTATAAAAAATACTATTAATAAGAAAATAGTGGCTACTACTGGAATGATTAAATTTTATGATGCTGATACTCCTGAATTGAAATTTATTAATAATTTAATCCCCCTATTTCTTAAGTTAGCTAATTTTTTTTATTTATTTCCTTCATTACATGGTTCTAATTTAGCTGTTCTAAAGGAAGCTTTTATTCAAGTTGATGGATTTAATCTAAACTTGAAAACAGGGGAAGATTTAGATTTGGGATTAAAATTAGAAAAAATTGGAAGAATTGTTTATTTACCTGCTATTGTATATGCTTCTTCTAGAAGATTTAAAAAGAATATTATAAAAGCTATTTTAATATATACAGTGGCTAATTTTTTATTCCATAAAATTACTGGAAAACCATTAATTAATGAACTAGATACCCCTAGAGGTGAAAAAGATAAATTACTCGAGTATTTTAAATTAGATAACTTTAATCTATTAAATAAAGATAATCTTCTTAAAGATAATAATTTAATTGAAAATTTATTAACTAATTTGTACTTTAATAATAAAGGCAATAGTGAAGTTAAGTTTAATATAAAAGAGATAATTAACGAATTTTTTGAAAAATTAAAGCTAAAAAAGTAAATACTAGATATATAAAGAAAGGGAGGTATTTTTATGGAATTAAAAAAATTAAAAGGTACTGATTTTAATTATGTAGATATAACTAATATTAAAAATGTAGAAAAATTTCCATTCTCTATTAGAATTTTATTAGAAAATATTTTAAGAAACTATGATGGATTTAAAGTTAATGATGAACATGTTAATTTAATAATGAATTATGATTCCAAGAATGTGGTTGATAAAGAGATCCCGTTTGTTGTTAATAGGATATTAATGCAGGATTTTACTGGAGTACCTGCTATTGTGGATTTAGCATCTTTTAGAAAGGCATTTAGTAAATATGGAGATCCTAAATTAATTAATCCTTTAATTCCTGTTGATTTAGTTATAGATCATTCTGTTGTAGTTGAATATTTTGGTACTTATTATTCATTTTATAAAAATGTGGAATTAGAGTATGAGCAAAATAGGGAAAGATATTCTTTTTTAAAGTGGGCTCAAAAGTATTTTAATAACTTTAGATTGGTACCTCCTGGAACTGGTATATGTCATCAAGTTAATTTAGAGTATCTCTCTAAGGTTGTATATACTAAAGATAATTGGGTTTTTCCGGATACTGTTTTAGGTACTGATTCTCATACTCCTATGGTTAATGGAATAGGTGTAGTGGGATGGGGAGTTGGGGGAATCGAAGCTGAAGCTGTTATGCTAGGACAACCACTGTATATGACTTTACCTGAGGTTATCGGAGTTAAATTAATAAATGAGCTACCATATAACGCTACTGCTACTGATTTAGTTTTAACTATTACTGAAAAGCTTAGAAAATATGGGGTAGTGGGAAAATTTGTGGAAGTGTTTGGTCCTG
>JAPYWL010000014.1 GCA_028276365.1 Deltaproteobacteria bacterium
TGTTTTTCAATCCCTCTCATCATCATGCATAAATGAACACCATCTACTACAACTCCAACTCCCAAAGGATTAATTACTTTATCTATAGCCTCTGCGATTTGATGAGTTAATCTCTCTTGAATTTGTAATCTCCTAGAATACATTTCAACTATTCTTGCAAACTTCGATATACCTAAGATTTTTTTATTAGGTATATAACCTATATGAACTTTTCCAAAGAAAGGTAGCATATGATGTTCACATAATGAATAAAATTCTATATCTTTAACTATTATCATATCGTTATGGGTAGTTTCAAAAATTCCGTTACCTACAACCTTTTCTAAAGATTGAAAATAACCCTTAGTAAGATAAGCCCAAGCTTTAGCTACTCTTAACGGTGTTCTTTTCAAACCATCTCTGTTTATATCTTCCCCTAACTCTTTAATAAACTCTCTAACTAATGTAGCTAAATTATTTAAATTAACTCCTGTTTCAAAAGATAAAGTTATTTCTTCATCATTTATTATTATTTTTTTCATAAAAATTTTCCTTTCCCCTTTAGATAAGCTTTTATAACTTATATTAACAATATGTACATATTTATCATATAAAACTGTTATATAACTGATGGAGTAGCAGATTATAACCCAGGACCATTATAAAATTCAACTGAAAATTTATTTAGCTTTTTATTTAACTCTTTATTTATAGTTTTTATTTATAAAATTTACATAGACTTTGGGAAATGAACTATTTAGCTCAAGTGTAATATTTTTAGGATTAGGCCATCCTCTGTTAATTTTTTTTAGATTATAAGTTGTAGAAATTTTTCTTACTCCCCTACTTAATATTAATATATTCTTTTTTTATAATTAATATCCTTTCCCCTTTTTATTTTTATTTTTATTTTTATTTTAGTTTTTAGTTTTTTGTTTTTTTTTCAGATTTCCCTTCTTTTTTTTAATTATATTTTTTATAATAAATTCCTTTGAAATTTTTATAAAAATTTTTGGATACATTTCAATAAATTCCCGCAATTTTTTACAAACTTGCTACTTTATACAGTATTGCTTTTAACTATAAATTAAATGTAATAAATCAGAACTTCTCTTTAAAATCTAATGCCTTAGGGGTATTCAAATAAATAATTTATTTTTTATAGAACATAACCTTTTATATTATATTATTTATTAAGCTTTTTACTTTTTTATCGTTTAGGTAAAACCTTAAATAAGTTAAATAATTTTTTTAAATGTCTTAAATCTTTAAATTAATTTAAAAATAACATTTGGAATATTATTTAGTAAAATCAAATAACAAATTTTGAATGTTTTATTTTAGTGATGTAAAAAAGGAACTATTTTTTTTAAGTTTTACTTTACAATAAGGGAAATGAATAAAAAATTTCTAAAAGAATTACTTTTTAATTTAGTTTTATTATTATCTTTTTTAGCTATATGGAATTTTTATAATGATATAGAAACAAAGAATTTTCCAAATTTAAACAAAATTTACATTACTGTTAATAAAAGTAATTTAGTAAGTGTAAATAAAGGATTATATTTTATTTTAGTAAGTGGAGGGAATGCTAGTAAATATATATTTGAGTCTTATGAAAGGATTCTATCTAATTTGGGATATGTAATCAATGGAAACTACATTGGAGTCCTAAATGAACAAAAATATTACAAACAAGTATATCATATTTATAATTTTTTAAAAAATAATGATAAAAAAATTATTTTAAAATGAATAATGAATTAGTAGCTAATTTGGATAATGTTTATGTTATAAATGGTTTATTTTACGAGATGCACCCTTTAGGAGAAACAATAAATATAAAATCTAAAAAATACTATTCAACCTTAACTAACCATATTGGACAATTATCTGATTTTAATACTATATTCTCTATTTTATCAATTCTTAACACTTTAAATGATTTTAATAACTATTATTTAGTAAAAAACAACTATCTTAAAATAATTTTTATTAAAGAATTATTAATTTATTTATTAACAACATTGATATTTTTTCTTTTGATAAGCTATTTTTATATTTACAATAAAGATTTATTTTCTTTTTTAACATTTTTAACTATAATTTTAATTTATTTTTTATTTAAATATTTAAAAGGGTTTTATGAAGTAAATTTTATTATTTCTTGTCTCATTTTGAGTTATATATTAAAAAAATTAAACCTTAATCTAAAAGAAATATTAATTAGTTTTGAATTATTAATATTTTCGTTTATTTTATCTTCGATTTTATCTTGTTTATTTATTTTATTTTTAAGAAATATAGATATTAATTTAGTTTATTTTGATTGGGGATTTTTTAATAATTATTTTTTTAGTCAGTTATTTAATTTTATTATTTATTTTATTAATTTGTTTTTAGGTTTAAATTACAGTGTAATAAAAGCTACTTCTTCATTACTACATTTACTTTTTATTATTTTTTTTATTTTTATTATTCAAAAACATAATTATGAATCTATCTCAAATTATATATATTCCAGATTTAATTTGATAAACAATTTAGTAAATAAATTAAATACAAATTTGATATTTTTAATAACAATTTTATTAATAATATCAATTAATTCCTTAAATTTGATTCTTATTTACATTAATTTAAGTGAAATAGCATTTGATTTATTTAGGTTTTTACATTTTATCTTTAGAATATTATTAACTATTTCTTTATTTTTATTATTAAAAAAATTTATATCAATAAAATTAAAGCATATTTGAAATTGTTAAAAGATAAAGTATTAATTTTTAATAGTTTTTTTTAAGAAATCTTAATTAAATTACCAAAAATCTTTATCATTTAAAGCTTTTTCGAAATAATACTTGTCTATAAATAGTAATTATAATCTAAATTTTCTACTTAATTTTAATAAAAATAAATAAAGAGTTTTTTCTGATCCATACATATCATGGGGTTTTTCAGGTCTTTTTAAATAATTTTCAAAATCTTCTTTAGTCCATCTCATTTTTTTTAAAAAATATTCAATATCTTGTTTTAGCTCTTCTTCAGAAGGATATGCATATTTGCTTTTCATTTGCTCTAAAGCTTGCTCTCTTGTAATCTGTCCTGAAATTATTAAAGAAGATAAATGTAATTTCCTTTTGTCTACCCCAAATTTTTCTATCAACAAAAATCCTTGATAAAATCTCGTAAAAACTGATTCATAATGTTTATAAGGATAAGGTTTATAGCTAAAATTTCTTTGAAGTATATCTAATGCTTCATACTTATTATAATAAGGTAAATAATCTAGAAAAGGTATTATTTTTATCTTTTTTATAAACTCATAATATATATATTCTAAAGTTCCAATAGAAGGAAAAGTTTTAATTTTTACTTTATTTCTTTTAGCTAGGGAATATATATTTTTCTTATCCAGTTTGTACCAATTCCAATTTTCAGGCATTCTCATTCCTTCAGTATATTTATTATAACCAGCTAATATATATTTTATCCCATATTTATTAGCTTGTTGATAATTAACAGCAAGCATAGCATTATCATAAAGTAGTTCTATATCAATAACATCAGCATCAAAAAATGCCTGCATTAAATCCCTATACTCTTCCCAATCTATAACATAAGTAAAAAGATCTACTTTTAATTTTTCTACTAAATTCTTTATATTATTTGAAGCTAATTCACTATCCCAACCATTATCCATATGAACAGCTAAAGGTCTCAAACCTAATTCTTTTACTTTAACCAAAGTATAAGAGCTATCAACTCCACCACTAATACCAACTATACAATCATAAGGTTTATTTTTAGAAGCTTTTTTAATTCTATCTACTAACTCATCCAAAGCAATATTTATCTTTTTTACATTACTCTTTAATAATTTTTCAAATTCTTTACAATAGTTACAAATACCGTTTTCATCAAAAGTTATACCCTTAGCAGTAGTATCCATTAAACATCTCTTACATTGCCTATATTCCATTTTACTCACTCCCTTTATTCTCATTTTGATATCTAAATATTTTGTCCAAATATATTTTTTAAATCTTCATAATTAGGATAAGAAATTAAAACGGCTCTATGAGGTCCTTGAAAAACAAACATAGATCCTGCTGCACAAGCACTAGCACCGGCTTCAACAGCTTTCTTAAAATCCTCTAATTTACCAGCCCCACCACAAGCTATCAACGGAATTTTAATCTTTTTAGAAATCTGATTAATAAGTTCAAGATTATATCCCCCCATTGTACCATCTCTATCTATATCATTTAACAATATCTCACCTACCCCTAATTCTTCCATATACATAGCAAAATCAATAGGATCATACTTAGTTTCTACCGTACCACATTTAATAAAAACCTTATATCCCCAAAAAGTTTTCTTAACATCAAGAGAAAAAACTATAGCTTGACTTCCAAATTCTTTCACTAAATCTCTAACCAAATTAGGGTTAAGAACTGCATAAGTATTTAAAACAATTTTTTCAATCCCAATAGCAAATAACTTTCTTGCTTCCTCAACATATTTTATGCCTCCACCATAAGCTAATGGAATAAAAGCTTCTGAAACTACTTCTCTTAGATATTCAAAATCTATATTTTTATTCTTTAAAGTAGATTCTATATCTAATATTATAATTTCATCTACTTCTTTATCATTAAAAATCTTTACAGTATTTATAGGGTCACCTACATATTTATGGTTTCTAAAATTAATTCCCTTATATAAACCACGATTTTTCATTAATAATAAAGGAATTATTCTCGGTATCATCATAATCAAATATCCATATATATTCTTATATTACAATTATCTATCTATTAACTAGATTTTATAATTTATACTTTGCAATAAATTAAGCAAATTTAAACACTTTCCTAAAATTTAGTTATAAAATTTTTTAATAACATCATTCCAAATTTATGCGACTTTTCAGGATGAAATTGAACCCCAATAATGTTTTCTCTTTGAAAACTGGATACAAAATCATGTATATAAAAAGTTGTAGTAAGGATATCATCTTTATTATAGGATTCTACATAATAGCTATGAACAAAATAAAATCTCCATTCAGAAAATTCGCTACTAAAAAGATCACTATTTTTAATTATTTTAACGTAATTCCATCCCATATGTGGTATTTTATAAGTATCACTTACAAATCTTTTTGTTTCAGCGTCAATCCAAGATAATCCTTGTAATTCCCCTTCCTCACTTTTCTTAGTCATTAGTTGCATACCTAAACAAATACCTAAAATCGGCACTCTTTCCTTAAAAACTTTATATTCTAAAATTTCAATTAATCCTAATTTCTTTAAATTAATTATACCATTATCAAAAGCTCCTACCCCAGGTAAAATAATTTTTTTAGCTTTTTCGATTTCATTTATATTTGAAGTTATTAATGCTTCAAAACCAATTTTTTTTATCATATTATATACAGAACCAACATTACCCATATTATAATTTACTATTACTATCATAATTCACTTTAAAATACTCTCAATAAATTTTCTATAATTAGCTAAAGAATTAGATTTCCAAATATCTTCTATTTCAATATTCATATTATTATATGTAATGTTTTGTATTTTATTAATTATTTCATTTATATTATAATCAACTTCCTCAAATAAATCATCTTTTTTTTCCAAAAATTCATTTTTGGGATTTCTAATTAATATAACTTTAACATTAAAAGCCAATGCTTCATACAAAACAGTCGATTTTTCAAAAGATAATACAATATCGTAATTAATAAGGCTTTTATATAGATTATCATTATCTATTTTAATACCTATTTTAATAATTTGATTATATCTTTGATTTATAGCTACTCTTTCAGAGGGATGTGGTCTAAAGACTATTTCATATATATTTTTATCCAATAAATCATATAAATTCTTCACTAATTGATTATAATACTCTACTAAGCTCCCTCCAGAAATAATTAAAATATACTTTTTATTTTTTTCTTTTTTTAAATTTAATGATTTAGTTTTCTCTTCTAAATAAGGAAAACCTATTTCCACTGTTTTTGATGGTATTCTAACATTGTTACTCCAAAACCTACCAAAAGTTAGGAAATAATCAGGTAAATACTCAGTTATATAATTATGCAAACTATAATGGTAATTATAAGCTATATGATCTTTACCAATATACCCATGCTGTAACTCTAATATAATAATCCCATTTTTTTTAGCTAAATATATTAAATCTGTGTATTTTCCATAATGAGCATCTTCTATTATCAATACCTTTGGCTCTAATTTTTTTAGCAATATACTGTAAAGAATATTGTTTATCCTTATAAACTTGGATATACTAAAAAGATTATGTTTAAAATTTTCCAATGTTTTTACATCATATAATATTTTATTTTTATCACAAATATCTTTTAGATAGTTTAATAGCAATATAATATTTTTTTGATCCTCCTTACTTACTAATAAGTATTTAGAAAGCTTTCTAAGTATTAAAACTATATCAATTGAATAAGATTTTATTTTTCTAGGTTCGTAAAAAAATAATCTATTAGAATATTCCAATAAGATAGTATCTTCAGGAAAAATACTATAAATTAAGTCATACAATCTATTAGTAAAATATTCTCCTTCCCATACATTATTAATAGCAGCTCCTATAATAGCTACATTGTATTTCTTTTTAATAAAAAATGGAAACTTTTTTATAGAATTTATCAAATAACTAATTTTCTTTTTGAAATTAATTTTTTTTAAATCTAAAGAGGCATGCGGTTCATCTAAACTATATCTCTTTTTTATGATGTGCCAAAGAAAATCAACTCTAATAAAAAGCCACATCGGTAAATTATTTAATTTAAATCTAAAATCTAAAATCTTAGGATCTTCCTCTAACTTTAGCAATTCTTCGTTCATATCAAGCAATTTTATCACCTATAAAATCTCTGGTTAATATAATTAATAAATCATTTTTTATATTCTCAAATAAAATAGAATGTCCTTTTCTATTTAAATGATGTAAATCCTTTAAAAAACATTCTTCGGGTTCAAAATCTTTATAAGCATTAACTAAAAAGTAATCAGCATTTTCCTCTAAAACTTTATTATACTTAATTATATTATCTTTTACTCTTGGGCTATGTTTAATAAAACCAATACAAGGTGGAGCAATTGGTATTACTATTACTTTCGCATTGTTATTTCTTAAAATATCAAAAATTGTTTTTACATTATATTTAAATTCTCTTATCTTAACTCTTTCTATTTTTCTTATTGTTGTAAGAATATTATGGTACTTAGAAGCTAATTTTTGTACTATTCCTGATAATTTTAAGAAAGTAAAGAATTTAATTTCTTTTTCTTTAAGAGCTCTTGGAGCACAATCTACAATACCAAACTGCAGTATTACAAAATCAGGTTTATAAAGTGGTAATTCCGTTTTTGCTTTCTCCAATAATTGTCTTGAATCTAATCCATAAACTACCATCGGATAAAATTCTATATCTTTAAAAGGTTTAAAAAAATTGATAATCTTAAATACCCATGTATCTTCATAAAATATGTTTTCTTCTGCATATCGCGGCCCCCCTAATGAATCAGTAACAATAATCACTTTTTTTACTAAATTATGCCTACCCTGAACCATCGGTTAGTATAAATTTATTTTAGTAAATTTAATAAATTTAATAAATTAGTTTAATTTTATTTCTCATATCATTGTCTATCTCACTTATTTGTTGATTAATTTTATTTATATCCTCTTCATAAGGAACAGTAAATGTCCCGCATTCAGCACAAACATTCAATTTTTGAAGCAAAAATTGCTCTCTTATCCTTTTCATTTTCTCTGAGTAAAATACCTCTTTAATTGATTGGTAATTTAAATCTCCTAATTCTAAGCCAGCAGAAAAATCAGCACAACACAAAGCAACTTTACCATCATAAGCAACTGTTAAAACATTAAATGGATAATAACAATAAAAATTTCTATCAATCTTTTTTAATTCAAAATATTCTTTTTCATCGAGCTGCATAGCTTTAAAAACTCCATCCGAAAATTTTAGTGGCGGATAAACGAAATGAATATGTATTTTATCAACATAAGGTCCCCAAAGTTCAACAAATTCTTTTAATTGTGTTCTTTTTGTTATTAATAAATTAATCTGAGTATGTGGCTTTTTCGGTAATTTTGATATAAATTCAGAAAAATTCTTAACATTTTCATAAATTACTTCAAATTTTAAAGGATATCTATATTTTTCGTAAGATTCTTTATCTCAACCCTCTATAGAGAACTGAATTAAATCTATTTTAGACAAAGTTTCAAAATGTTTATTCAGTAAAGAGGCATTAGTAGATAAATGTATAATAAAGCCCATACTTTTTATTAAATCTACAATCTTATCAAATTCTGGATGTAAAGTAGGCTCAGCTGTAGAATAAAGTCTAACAGTATTTACCTTATTTTCCTTAGCATCATATATAATTTTTTTTAAAAGTGATAATTCCATAAATCCTTTCTTACGCTCATTAGGCATGAAATTTCTTGAACAAAAAGGGCATTTAGCGTTACAAGCTGCAGATATATCAATAATAATTTCCTTTAAATTAATTAATTTCTCCATTTTTTTAGTAAAGGGAAAAATTTTCCTTAAACTCCTTATACCCAAGATATTTTTGATATATTCTTTTAATTTCTTCATTATTTTTTCCACCCCTTATTTTTAAGAATTACATTACTTATGAATTCTACAAGAAATATTAGAATTCCTTTAAGATTATTAAGATTTATCTATTAAAAATTTCTCTTTTAAAATTAATTCTGCAAGTTTAAAATCTATTTCATCATCAATATCTATAGAACTTAATCTATCCATTATATAAGCATAAATATTTTTTTTTAAGAAAAAGGTATTTTCAGATATAAATTTATCAGTTTTACATATATAAATAGCCCCGTTTAATCTATAAAATTTAGGCAAATCCTGACTCCTTTTATCTTTAATGTCATCAGATACAAAATTTTCCATACTTAAATCATCAGGTAAAGTATTGCACCATAAAGGAGAATAATCAACTTCACATACTGAAATTATAGCATCCGCATTTAATTTTATAATTCTTTCTATAGCTTCATCTATATGATACTCTTTTCTTAAAGGAGAAGTAGGTTGTAATAAAACAATAAAATCATATTTTTTATCCTCATTTTCTATAACATGTTTTATTACATCTACCATCTTAGCAGTATCAGAAGCTAATTCTAATGGTCTTTTAATAACTTTTATATTATAATTTTTTACAATGTTAATAATTTCATCACTATCAGTAGACAATACTATTTCATCAAGATACTTACTTTTTACGGCATTTTCGATTGTCCATAATAACATTGGTTTTCCTGCTAATGGTAAAATATTTTTATTTGGTAATCTTTTACTTCCACTCCTTGCAGGAATTATAGCTAAAAAAGTCATTCCTTTATACATAATTATATCCCCTCAAGAATTTTTAATGTTTTTTTATATTCTTCCCATTGTCCAGTATCAAAATAATCACTTTCATTAATAGGATATGCTAGTACTTTATAATTATTTTTTATAAGCATATTAATCAAATCTGGCATATCTAAATATTCCTTTTCAGGAACCAATTTAAGTATCTCCTTATTTATTAAATATACCCCTGTATTTACTTGGAAAACTATTTCCGGCTTTTCATTAATTTTCTTAACTAAATTATTCTTACCTGTTTCTACTACTCCATATGGTACTTTATAATGTTTAATAGAAGTAACGGTTGTGAAATCTGCCTTTAGATCTTTATGAGTTTGTAATACTTCTAAATAATTAATTTTCGTTAAAACATCGCAATTAGATAAGAAAAAACAATCGCTATTGACATCTTTTAATAAATACAAGGATCCTGCAGTTCCATAAAAATCCTCCTCATATATAAAATTTAATAAGTAATCCTTATTTATACTATTAAAATATGCTTCTACTAATTTAGCTTTGTAATTAAGGATCAAAATAAAAATATAAAATCCAAATCTCTTAAAACTATCAATAATATGTTCTATAATTGTTTTGTCTTTAAGTGGTAATAATGGTTTAGGTAAAACTTTTGTAAAAGGATCTAATCTAGTTCCTTTACCACCAGCCATAATTACCACAGGCAATTCAATCTTTTGAGGAACATAATCATTTAATAAATAACTATCAAAATTTTCCTCAAATAAATCAGTCCAAACAATAAAATCTATAACCTTTTTTTGCTCATTAACAATTGGTAAAACCTCTATTTTATTTTCTAACATTATTTTTTTCGCTTTTTCCTTTGTTTCATATGAATATATAAACTTTGGATTTTTATTATATACATTTTCAATTGTTCCTTCTATTTTTCCAGTGCTTAAGATATATCTTCTTATATCTCCATCCGTAATTGTTCCCAAAAGCTGACCATTTTCATCAACAACTATTAAAAGTTTTTCTCCAATTTCGTTAAATTTTTTTAGCGCCTCTTTAATATTAATATTGGGATAAGTAAGAATATCTTTATATCGCATTTTATTAACCTCTTAAAGCACTTTTCAATTTAGAAAATAAATAATTAAAATCTTCATCATTATAATTTTCAAAAAGTGGAATAGATAATAATTTGTCATATAATAAGCTATTACTTACCTTGTCAGACCAATGAATCGGAAGATATATATTATAATTTATTAAATCTTTTCTAATTTTATCTCTTTTGTCATGCTTAATTACAAAGTAAGAAAAACAAGCCGGATTTTTATTAACACATAAATCGCCAAATTCATTATAGAGCTTAAAAAATCTTTCTTTTCTTATAGACTGTATAAAATCCCAATCCATTTTAGAAAGCAAGTAAATTGATTGATCAGAGATATAATATATATCTTTTTGGTTATCTATTATATCCTCTGCTTCCTTAAAAATTGAAAGATAATTTTCCTCTGTACCTTTTTTACTATAAATGTAATCATACTTTAATTTTTTTGCTATATATTTTTTTGGTGAGAATAAATTATCCTTTTCTAAACTGAATTTTAAGTTTAAGTTCGTCTTAATCAAACTTCCATCAGCTAAATGTGAAATCTTTCTATAACTATTAAATCCAAACCATCTTGGAAAGTTATATCTATTCTCAAAATCGTAAAAAAATACATTATCTTCTATAAGTATCTTACTTTTTAGTAAATCAACATCTAAATTTTGATAAACTCCAAAATAATTTATTATATAAATAATATCAAAGTCTTTATGCCAAACACTATCCATATTAATACTAAGATCCTCTTTTATTTCATAAAATTCAAAATTGCAATTTTCTTGCTTAAAAATATTAAGTATTTCTTTACAAAGAAATTAGGGATTAAATATTTTAAATTTTTATGGTTTCTTATAAATACTCTTAATGAACTTCTACCAGAATCTGTATAATAGATTGAATCTTCGGGTAATTTAAATTCTATTTCTCCACCGATAGGTCTCATCTCTTAATCCCCAAATTTAAAATTTTTGATTATCAACAATAAGTAATTTTAACTTTTAGTATATTTATTTTTTAGATTTTTTTTAAATCAATTTAAGCTTTCTTTATTTATAAAATCTCCTTAAGTAGCATAAAACTTTCTGCATATTTAGTATTACACATTGAACCTCTGTAAGTAGCAAGTGCTTTTATATTATCTAAATTTCTAGGAAAAGGATGAATACCTAACTCTTTTTCATAAATTTTAACAATTTCTATTTTTTTATCCATATAATCCGTTATGTCTATAAAGACATTAGGGATAAACCAAGAAGATTGTATTGGAACTGCAAAATCTGTTTCTGAAATTGTTTCCATCATCAACACCCTCTTTATGAATGGATACCTAAACGATTTTGATGCAGACCAACAAGCCTTAAACACTACTTGGTGATCCGTATGAACATCATCCTTAAACGGTATATATAATATGGAAGGTTTTATTATTTTAATTACATTTGATATTTTTTCAACTAAATCTTTTTGTGGATATGTATCTATTCTCATTGTAGGTAAATTTAAATCTATAACATCGTCAAATTCATAGGCTTTTGCTACCTTATTTAAAATAGTGTTTCTATAAAAGATATCATCTTTTGTAAAGCCTTGTTCTTCGTGAATTCCGGTTATATTAAGCCAAAATATTTTATCACCTAAACTTTTATGTTTTAATAGAGTTCCACCTGCTCCTAGGGTTTCATCATCAGGATGTACTGAAATAACTAATACTTTTCTCATAATAGATACTCTCCTACCTTGGGTAATAAATCAAATTCATGTTCAATTATTTTAATACAATTATCGTAAGCTTTAACAATGATATTTTTACTTACTGGATCAACAAAAAGTATTTTACCTGGCTCAATGTTTTTTAAATTATTACATTCTATTTCCTTAACCTTCCATATTTTAATTTTATTTCCTTTGTAAATTAAATGTGCTCCAATATAAGGTTTTGTTAATCCTCTAACTAAATTATAAATAGCTCTACTACTCATTCTAAAATCAATTTTCCCATCTTCCTCCGTTCTCTTTCTCCAATAATTAGCCCTAGAATGATCTTGAGGAATCCTCATATAATTAAAATTCTCTAGATTTGGTAAAAAATCATTAATTTGTTTTTTAGCTGTCTCTATAATCTTATTATATAAAGACATCGCATCATCTTCATAAGTTATAATTACCTTTTCTTGACTTAAAATATCTCCTGAATCTACTCCCTCATCCATGAAAAAAAAAGTAGATGCTGTTTCCTCAAGTCCAAGAACTAAAGCCCAAATGATAGGATGCCTACCTCTATTTTGTGGAAGTTTAGCAGGATGATAACCAATCACCCCATGCCTTGGTAAATCTAATATTTCCTTCTTAAGTATTCTAGACCAACCAAAGCAAAATATATAATCCAAATCTAATTTCTTTAATTTTTTCACTACTTCACATGCATTTATATCTATTACTTTCATTATTTCTATATCATTTAATATACATAAAGGTTCTAGATCAACATAATCCGAATTAATCCCTTTATTACTTTGAGTAATAACTAAAGATGGTTTATAGTTTTTTTCAATTAAATATTTTAATATCTCAAAAGAAAATTTTACATTACCAATATATGCAAATTTCATAATATTAGATATCAATATTTATATTATAAAAAGATTTTTCTATAGAATCTATATTATATTTTTTTAGGATATCCTTTATTTTTAGAGCACTATTGCCATCTCCATATGGATTGATTACATCTTTTATACTATTTCGAAAATCCTTATCATAAATTAATTCTAAGGCCTTTCTTATTTCATCTTCTCTTGGATTACAATCAATTACACTTTTTGCCTTTATCCTTCCCTTTTGTCTATCTCCTATATTTATTGTAGGAACTTTAAAAGATGGAGCTTCTACTATTCCACTAGAAGAATTACCAACAACTGCATCTACATATTTCATAAGAGATAAATAATTTAATTGTCCTAATGAATTAAATGCTAATGCTTTATCGCTATTTTCTTTAACAAACTCTTCTATTAGCTTAATTATTCTCCTTCCTTCTGTATCTGCATTTGGTTTCGTAAATATAAGCAATGTATCATTAAGTTCTTTTAAAACATTTAATAATACCATAAATTCCTTTTCCGATTCATTTTCCCTTAATGTTACTGGATGATAAGTTATTAATAAATTTTTATTTTTAAACTTAATACCAAGTTTTTTTTCTATTTCATTTTTACTTAAAAGCCTAAGTTTTTTTATATTATCAATCCCCAGTGCTCCTACATTAAACACTCTTTTAGGATCCTCTCCCAATTGTATAACTTTTTTCCTGTATTCTTCAGTAGAAGTGAAATGTAAATAAGATAACTTTGTTATAGCATGTCTTATTCCTTCATCTATTAATCCTTCTGTAGCTTCCCCACCATATAGATGCGCTATTGGTATCCTATTTATAAAACTTGATATAGCAAAAGCAAGTGCTTCAAATCTATCCCCAAGTACAACTGTAATATCAGGTTTTAATCTATTCAAAGCATCTGTATATCCTATCATTCCTAATCCCATTGATTTTACTATTCCTGATGGAGTATCCGAACTTAGCAGCATCTCAATTTTCTCATTTATAATAAATCCATCATTTTCTATCTCTTTATATGTTAATCCAAATTCAGGACTTAAGTGCATGCAAGAAGCTACAATCTGCAATTCCAAATCAGAATCATTCTTTATTTCATCCATTAGAGGCTTTAAAAGACCATATTCTGCTCTAGTTCCTGTAAAAACACAAATTCTTTTCTTCATATTTCTATTATATCATCCTCTTTAAAATCTTTTATAGCATTTTTACCCAAAACTTCATACCATCTCATAGGAGAGATTCCAGTTCCTGGCCTTTTAACAGTGATATTATCTTCAGTAAAAATTTCCCCTTTTCTTATATTCCTTCTAGCTACTATACTTTTTCTTACGATATCTCTATTTTTTATTTCAGATTTAGAAGGTTTTTTTATTCCATTTCCCAAAGCTTTTTCAATATTTCTTATTGCATCTATCATTGCTTTAAGCTCGTAAGGCTCTAAACTTGCTCTATGATCTGGCCCTTCCATATTCTTATCAAGAGTAAAATGTTTCTCTATAATACTTGCTCCCAAAGCAGCTGCTGCTATTGGCACTTCAATTCCCAAAGTATGATCAGAATACCCTACTTTAACCTTAAAAGCTTCTTTTATAGTAATCATTGCCAAAAGATTAACATCTTCATAAGGAGTAGGGTATTCAGTATTAGAATGTAATAAAGTTATATTTTCTCTTTCTGTTCCATTTGAGATTAGAATATCTAATGCATCTTCTATTTCTCCTAAATCTGCCATACCTGTGGAAAGAATAATTTTTTTTCTTAGTTTACCTATTTTCTCTAAATAAGGTAAATTAGTAATTTCTCCACTTGGAATTTTAAATATTTCAAGCCCTAAACTATGTAAAAACTCTATACTTTGGAAATCAAAAGGAGTTGATAAAAACATAATCCCCACTTTATCACAATACTCTTTAAGCTCTACGAAATCTTCAAATGATAATTCTAATTTTTTTACCATTTCTAGTTGAGATTTATTTTCTCCTGTATTTAGTTTTTGATATTCAGCTTTAGGGGCATGCTTAGAAATAACTTCTTCTGTTTTAAAGGTTTGAAATTTAATAGCATCAGCACCACATTCCCTTGCTACTTCAATCATTTTTTTAGCAATTTCAATGTTTCCATTATGATTAACACCTGCTTCAGCTATTATAAATATTTTACTTTTCATACTACACCCTATATTTTAAAAATTTTTGCTCATTTGATTTAGATATATTACAAAATTCCTTATATTTATCATACATAAATATTATCCCACCTACATAAAAAGGCAAAATTAGCTTAGAAAATTTTCTTTTGAATAAAAAAAGACTATCATTAGGATCCTTTGTTCTACCACCACCTAGTACTAAATATTTTTTTTTCATAGATAAGTAGTAATTAACTGCTTCATTTAATAATAAATAATTTCCTTTTAAATTATACTTTAATGGATCATTTGCAGAAAGATGGTAATAAACAATATCACTGCCCTCTAAAAAATATGCCATCGAAATAACTTCATTATCCTTATAAGCTACAAACAACTTACTAAAAGATAAAGCATTTAATCCTTTAAAATAATTCTCATCAAAGTAATAAAAATTACTAGCATTATTTCTATCCATTGTTTGATAATATAGATAAATAAATTTCTCAAGTATTTTATTTTTTTTTTCTTCTGTTTCCATTATTTCTATTCTATATGTAAAATCCCTTTCCATTTTTCTTAGAATATTTCTAGTAGTTGAATTATAATTTTTAAAAATCTCCTCTTTAGATAGAGTTAAATCAATAACTACAATATCTCTATTATATTCAAAAAAATCGAGATAATCTGATAAATAAACTAAATAAGAATCAAAGGGATTAAATCTTATAAATCCTGCTACTATAAAATTCTCTACACAATATTTCTTATATGAATTCATTGCTTTATTCAAAAAAATCTTATCTTGTGTATTTGTATAAATACCTCCATATCCATATACGCTTTCTATATCAAAATATGGTTTATCTATTATTACATTACCAATTGAACTAATTTTCTTTTTTATAGCAACATTATAAAAAATTTTATCATCTTCAGAATATAAAAACTCAAAAATATCATCATCTTTAGTAAGATATAGCGAAATATAATCTTTATTATAATATGGATCATTAAAAAGATCAAATTTTAATATTATCATAATTTTCTTACAGCTAAACACCATTCTTTAATAACATCCTTATTATTTACACCATCGTAATAATAATCATTTCTATGGATAAATTCAATTTTCATATATGGTTTATTGAATAATTTATATAAATCATCAAGTGTTGTATATCTTTGTAATCCTTTATTTGCTAAAGGCCCTATCTTAGGTATACCAGCATGATAATCCACCTCTTCAATATTTTCAAAACCATAAGTACCATCAGAAAAAGTCATCATATAAAACAATCCCCCAATTTTCAATTTATCAAAAGCTTCATCTATTACTTTTAATGTATCATCAAAACTAATACAGTATAAACTTTCTATATCATATATACAATCATAATAATTATTAGGGAACTTTTGCAAAGAATCTCTATAATCTCCAATTTCTACAATTTCTAAAAATCTAAGTAAATTTTCTTCATCGAGCCTCTTTTTTAACTTAATGATTGCTGACTCAGATATATCAATACAAGAAACAGAAAACCCTTCCTTAGCGAGATACCAAACATTTGCTCCAGTACCGCAACCCAATTCTAAAAATCTTATTTTACCTCTATTAGGAACATTATAAAAATTTTGGGCTACAAACCTAACAAATGGAATAGATGGATACTTACCCCATTCCTTATCCCTAAATATATTTTCCCATATAAATTTTAAATCTTTTATACCCCTTAGATTCATTGCTTACCTTCCTTTATATGTTATAAATCCAAGGTTTATAGTACTTTATGTTCTGTTTAAACCATTCTATAGTTAGATCAATTCCTTGATCTATATTAATTTGAGGAATCCATCCCGTTATTTTTTTTAATTTTTCATTTGAACCAAGTAACCTTTCTACTTCACTATTTTTAGGTCTAACTCTTAAATCCTCTTCTATTAATTTAACATCCGGATTAATTTTATTTATTATTTTTTCTGCTAAAGCATTAATAGATATTTCAACCCCAGTACATATATTAATTTCCTGCCCTAATGCTTCATCCTTTTGTGAAATTTTTATAAAACCTTCTACTGTATCATCTACATATACAAAATCTCTAGTAGGGTTTAGTGAACCAATTCTAATTTCTTTATATCCAAATAAACATTGGCTAATTATAGTAGGAATAACTGCTCTAGCAGATTGTCTTGGTCCATAAGTATTAAATGGTCTAACTATAATTACTGGTAAATTAAAACTTCTATAAAAACTTTGGGCTAAGTAATCTGCCGAAATTTTCGTAGCAGCATAAGGAGATTGTGCTTGCTTTATATGATTCTCATCTATAGGTACATATTTAGCAGTACCATATACCTCAGAAGTAGAGGTAATAATAACCCTTTGTATTGAAAAATCCAAGCTAGCTTCTAATATATTTAATGTTCCCTTTATATTAGTTTCTACATAACTCGCTGGTGAATAATAACTATAAGGTATCCCTATTAGAGCAGCTAAATGGAAAACTACATCCACATTTTTTAAAGCTTTTCTAACAGATTCACTATCCCTTATATCACCTGTAATAACCTCTATTGAATTTAAAATATTTTTATCTAAAGTATCAAGCCATCCCCAACTGTTAAAAGAATTATATTTTACAAAAGCTTTCACTTTAGCAGACTTATCTATAAGTTTTTCAACAAGATGACTGCCTATAAAGCCTCCCGCTCCTGTTACTATAACTATTTTATCTTTTAATTTCATAAAAAAATAATAAACCCTCTTTTTTTTATAATTTCAATTCAAGAAACACATATCCCTTTTTGTCTTTATAAAATTTAAATAAATAAAAAAATTATTCTTCTGCCTTCAAAAATTAAATTAATTTAAAAACAAATCTCCTAAAATCATTACTTATTAGCTAATTTAGAATATATATTTAAAAAAAGTTGGATTATATTAAATTCTTGCATAATTTGTTTTTCAAAGATATCTAAAGTATTATATATATTCCTAAACAATGCTGTATAAAATATATTTACCTTAGGAAACCAAAAGTATAATTTATTCCCTTGTGAAATAACTAAAAAATCTCCTATATTTTCTTTTACATTCAGTAATTGATTTGCTATCCCATTTGTAATTATATCTTGATTAACACTATAATGACTAATACTATGATAATCAATTTCATTTTGAACTAAAAAATAAAAATTCTTATTAAAAATTTCATTGTTTATTGGCACATTAAAAAATGATCTAATATATTTATTTAAAGCTTCTATAAAATGAGTATTAAACAAATAAGATAAATTTAAATATCTAGATATACCAAATAAATATAATACTAAAGCAACTGAAGGTAAAAGACTAATAATGCTAAATACAAAAGAGAGTATTAAATACATTAAAACATTGTTAATATTATTGTTAGCAAAATTTATCATATAATTGTATAGCGAAGAACAAAAGCACAATGAAATACCAATTATTGGAATAAAAATAAAAGCAAATAAAAAACTAGCAAAAAAACTAGCAAAAGGCGCAGGAAATACAGAATAAAAATCACTTTTAGCTGATAAATTAATAGGAACTATAATAGTATTTCTTAAAAAATAAGGTAAATATAATACCCAAACCCTACCCTCAAAAAAATCCAATGTAGGCCTACCTTTGGCTAAATAGTTTTTTTTATCGATTAGTAAATTAGCTGATTTGTAAAAAATATTATTCTGATTTATTTTTAATAGATCTTTCTCAAAAATTCTAAGAGGTGCAGCAATTCCAAAATACTTTTGTCTCATAAAATTAACCAATGGAATACTCTCTATTTCCATTCTTATTTCATTAGTTTGATTAGAATACAAAAATCCATATCTATTATAAAAATACCTTGCTAAAAAATCTTGGATTTGCCTATAAAATAAACTAATATAAATATTAATTATTATCCCCAAAATAACGGGTAAAAAAATGAACATAAGAAATGTAATAACAAATGCCCCAAAACCATCATCTAAACGATAAAAATAAAGTATAATAAAATAAACAAGAAATATAAAAATAAAACAAAAAATTAAAATAAAAATCAATAACATTATCAACATTTTTCTCTTCCATTCTAAATTATCTATTTCTTTAGTATCCATGTTTATTTTAAATTTATTTACTTTAAGTTTAATTAAGTAATTTTTCCAAAGATATTTACTATTTCTTTAACAGCAAAAAGTTCCCTTTCTAAATCATTTATAAAATTTTCAAAAACTTTATAAATATCCTTTATAAAAATATTATTAAATACATTTTCCTTAGGAAACAAAATGTATAACTTATTATTAATTAATCCAATATAAAACTCCCCTACCTTTATTAGGTAACTCCTCTATAAAAAGAAAAAATAATATTAAAATAGCAGCTTTTAATATAACATATACAAATTTCCTTTATTTTTCATTTTATCTATCATACATATACATAATTTGAAAAAAATAAAAAAACTATTAAAAGGATTATTTTTATTCTTATAGAAATACTTTAATATAGGAGATGGCGTTCTCCCTATAACCGCTCCTTAACTATAGGAGCTAATAACGCCTACCACTCTTAACTAATTTATTTACAATTTAAAACAAAAAAGAAAGGAGTGGTAGGCAATGGATTCCTTATTTAAAGACGCTTCCCTATGGTTCTTGCTTATCCTTATATCTTCCTTAATATCCTTTAGATTAGGTATTACCACTGCTTTAATAGAAATATTAATTGGTATTATCTTTGGAAATATTATAAATATAGAAATAACAGAATGGGTTAAGTTTTTAAGCTCTGTAGGTGCAGTAGTATTAACATTCCTTGCAGGTGCTGAATTAGAAACTGAAATAGTAAAAAAATATTGGAAAGAATCAACTATATTAGGTTTAATGGGCTTCTTAGCTCCTTTTATTGGAGCTACCTTAATTTCATATTACCTTCTTAAATGGAATCTAAATCAATCCTTCATTGCTGGCTTAGCTTTATCCACTACTTCTGTTGCTGTTGTATATTCCGTTATGTTTGAAACCAAACTAAATGAAACAGAATTAGGAAAACTTATTTTAGCAGCATGCTTCGTAACTGATTTAGGAACTGTTATAACACTTGGGTTAATATTCACTAAATTTGATCTAATGTTTTGGATTTTTGTTATTGTTATGATTATATTATCCTTTATACTACCTAAATTAAGTAAAGTATATTTTGAATATGTAAAGAATCATTCAAGTGAACCTGAAGTAAAATTTATATTATTTATACTTATTCTTTTAGGTTTCTTAGCAATAAAAGGAGGCAGTGAAGCAGTTCTACCAGCTTACATAGTAGGTGCTTTACTCGCTGATAATTTCTTAGCTAATAAAGAAATGGTTAAAAGATTAAGAGTACTAACAATCTCTTTTTTAACCCCTTTTTATTTTATTAAAGCAGGAATATTAGTTGATCTTAAATCTGTAATATCTTATCTACCCTTAGTAATATTTTTCTTATTTGTAAAAACTATATCTAAGTTTATCGGATTATATCCCTTAGGTATGTTATTTAAATTCCCCAAAAAAGTAAATATTTATATCAATTTGTTAATGAGTACAGGTCTTACCTTTGGTACTATATGTGCTCTTTATGGCTTAAATAAAAGTATTATAGATAAAAATCAATATTCTATATTAGTAGTAGTAGTTATATTAACAGCTATAATTCCTACAATAATAGCTCAACTCTTTTTCCAACCTAAAAAAAATGAAGTTAATTTTATAAATACTAAAAATATAGAAAAAGGAGGAGATTAAGAATGTTTAATAAAATATTATTAGCTTATGATGGGTCAGAAGGTTCTAAAAATGCCCTTGAAAAAACCATTGAATTAGTTTTAAAATTCAATAGCGAATTATATATTTTATCAGTAGGAAGGATACCAGAATATGCGGAAGTAATTTCAGAAACAGAAGAAGCTAAAGAACAAGCTTATAAGTACTATGATAAAATTTTAGCAGAAGCTTCTAAAAAATTAGAAGAAAAAGGTATAAAATCTAATACGTTAATAAAATATGGGAAACCTGGAAAAGTAATAGTAGATGTAGCAGAAGAACTAAAAGTAGATTTAATTGTATTAGGCACAAGAAAACACTCTCCCTTAGCAAGAAGACTCTTAGGAACTACTGCTGATAAAGTAGTTGATACCGCTAACTGCTCTGTCCTCGTTATAAGATAAAGTGAAAAATATTTATAATATTTAAAATCTATTTTTCTCTTATTTTGTCTTTAATAACATTATAAAAACCGCCAATAAAAGGAACTAATAAAAATCCTAAAGGTCCTAAAATAGAAACTCCTACTATACTTAAACCACCTATTACTATATAATCCAAAATAGAATTAACTAATCCTTTGAAACCTGATAATAAAAATCCCTTAACAGAAGCTTTTAAAACATCATTTTTTAATTCCTTAGTTAATTCATTATTTTTAATTAACTCTCTTGCTTCTTTATTCACTTTGGAATATCCTTCAATAGCTCTGGTAATACCAAAAAAAGCTGGATAACTTATACTTAGTAAGCCTAAAATTAATGAAAGATTTTTTAAACCACCTACTAAATTTAATAAATTAGGAGAAGTACCTATATAATATCCTAAAAACGGAATACTATATAAAGGTATCATTACTCCTAATCCCTTAAAAAAACCCTCCTTAAATGAATCTTTTATATTATTACTTATATCATCAAATGAAATTTTTATCTTACTTTCCTTATCCTTATAATTTAATAAAATCCCGTCCCAATATACTTTGCTATCTAATTTATCTTTTATATTACTTAATAGCATAAAGTCCCCCTAATATAATCTACTCTCCATATTTAGATAATAAAGATTCTTTAGTGAAATTATAGATACTTCCAATAAATGGAGCCAAAAATATACCCGTAGGCCCTAAAATAGATATTGTAAATGATATTAACCCCGTTAATAATAAAGAATCAAAGACTCCATTAATACCAGCCTTTACTCCAGATAATACAGCTGTTTTAAAAGCTATTTCTTTTATTTCTTTCTCATTTTTTAATCCATATAATTCAGTTAAACCAACTTTTACATTCTTATAAGTATCTATTCCTTTACCAATTGAACTAAATAAAGGATAAGCTACTGGATTTATAGAAACCAAAGTACCCTTTAAAGTCCCTTCTAACATAGAACCTACCGCTGTTTCACTTACATCATCATAATTTATATCCTCTTTTATTTCTTTCCCATCTTTATTTATCTTAAGGGAATCCCAAGTAAGATTATATTTTATAGAATTTGTTTTATTAATTTTATCCATCTTTTTCCTCCTTTATTTTTTTATTATCTTTTGTAATAAAAATTAACTATTTCATTATTTCATTATTATTAATTATAATTAAAAAACTAAAAATAAAATTGAAAACTGTAAAATTATTGTAAAAAAGATAGTATAAAAAATTAGTTAAAAAAAATTAGTGTCGTTCAAAAAGTTTATTAATTTGCTTAAAATCTATCCTAATAATAGCATTTCTTCCATGAGGACAAAAATTAGGGTTTAATGAATCCAATTTTAAAATGTTTTCAAATAGAT
>JAPYWL010000071.1 GCA_028276365.1 Deltaproteobacteria bacterium
GAATAAAAGGAGATATTTTCGATATTATTAGAATTAAATTAAATAAAAAAGATACTATTTTAAAAAAATCCCTTGATTATTTACTTTATTATATTATTGATGTAATTGTTGATAAATTTTTAGTTATTTTAGAAAAAATAGAAGAAGGGGTCTATAAGATAGAGGAAAACTTTTTTAATAACCAGTTTTTATATCTATCTAATGATTTAGTTATTGGTAAAATTTATAATCTAAAGAGAAATATGATTTTAATTAAGAACTTTTCTTTAAGAATGTTAGAAATAATAAAGTTACTAAAAGCTAATTATAGTGATGAAAGGATACTAAATTACTATAAGGATTTAATTGATCATAATTATAGGTTAATAGATGTTACTGATAGCTTAGAACATATTTTTAATAATATTTTGAATTTATATATTTCTCATTTAAACTATAGACAGAATGATATAATGAGAATATTAACTATAGTTAATACGATTTTTGTTCCTGTAATTTTTATAGCTAGTATATATGGTATGAATTTTGAGTATATGCCTGAGCTAAAGTGGAAATATGGTTATTATTTTACGCTTTTTATTATGCTTATTACAACTATTATTTCTGTTATTTACTTTAAGAAAAAGAAAATACTTTGAAATAATTAAAAATAATTAAAAAATTAATAAAATTTTAGTAAAATAATAAACTGAAGGAAGTATTATGAAATATAGAATTTGGGGTTTGCTATATGTTAAAGATTTTTCCTTTATTTCTAAACTCTCTATTTTTCAAAAGATATTATTAATAATATTTTTTAATGTAATTTTGATTTTATTTTCCCAAATAAAGTTATACTTACCTTTTTTACCTGTTCCTTTTACTTTACAAACCTTAGCAATTTTGTTAATAGGTGGGGTTTTAGGTTATAAATATGGTGTTTTAGTTGTTGTTTTATACATATTACAAGGTATTTTAGGGTTTCTTGGGTTTGCTAATTTTAACAACTTTTATAATATTATTAAAAAAGGAAAATTTTTAATATGTTTAGCTTTAAAAATTTAATAAAATATTTAGTTTTAGTTTTATTCTTGTTTTTTTCTATTGCGATTCTTTATTATTTGTATTTAAAAACTTCTTTTAAATTTTCTCAAATAAAAGAATTTTATTTATTTAATTTTAGAGAGCTTATTTTGGCTAATTTAATTACATTGATTGCTTTTATTCTTAAAACTTATAGATGGAAACTTATTGTTGATAGTTTGGTTAATAAAAGACTAAATTTTTTAAAATTTATTTATTTGAGTTCAATTGGATCTTTGCTTAATTCCGTTGGTTTATCTATTATTATTAGTGATGGGATAAAAAGTACAATTTTATCTTTTGATGACTTAAAAAAAGATGATAAAATTAATAAAATAAAAGGGATATTAAGTTCATATGGTGATAGGATTTTAGGGATAATTGCTGCTAGTATTTTATTACTATTTTTATCTGCTTTTCATTTTAATTTTATTTTTATTATCTTAGGAATAATTGGAGTATCTCTTAGCTTTTTAGCTACTAAATATCTTGATATTCAGGTTTTTATTTTTAGTATAATTATTTCCTTTATTGCTCATATCTTAGATGCTTTTTCGATGTATTTAATTTTTGTGTATGTTTTAAAGCAGAGTGCTAATTTTTATATTTGGGTTTTAGCTCATTTAATAGGAAGTATTTTTAGTGTTTTCTCTATATTTGCAGGTTTAGGTACTAGAACCATCGGATTATCTTATATTATTAACAATGTTAAAAACAATTTTTATATTGATATTTTTTATTATTTATTTCAAGTTTTTAATGCTTTGGTATCATTGATTTTATTTTTTATAATTTTGTCTATTAATAAAATAGTTTTAAAAAATAAAAATTTTTAAAGATAAACATGAGGTATAATAATTATGTTCTTTTTGTAATTTATGATGGATATAATTATAAAGGTTTTCAGATACAGCAAGATTTTGATACCATTCAAAAAAGAATATATGATGCTTTAAATGATACTTTTAATTATTTTAAACTAAATCTAAAAATAGTATCAATGAGTTATACAGGAAGGACTGATGCTAAAGTTAGTGCTATTAAGCAAGTATTTAATTTTAAAACAGATAATCCTATAAAAATTAATTCTGAATTATTTCTGGATGTTTTTAATTTTTTTTTACCTAATGATATTAAAGCTTATAAATTTAACCCCGTTAAGGTTAGTTTTAATTCTCGTTATGAAGCTATCTATAAAATTTATATTTATAAAGCTATTTCTTTTAATATTAGTATCAACAAAAAATATAATATTTTAAATATTTTAGAAAATGAGGAATACTTTAAAAATCAAAGAGATTACATAAAAGATAAATATGGTTTTTTTAATTTCATATTTTTACCTGATTTTAATAATCAAAAAAAACAGAAAATAATTGATGCTCTTAGTTATTTTAATACTGAAGCTAATTTTCAGAGTTTTTATAAACCTGATAAAGTTAATAAAAATACTATTTTAAAATTAGAAAGTTTTGTTGATTTTTATAGCTTTGATAATATTGAGATTATAAATTTAGAATTTAAAAGTAAATATTTTTTAAGGAATATGATAAGAAAAATAGTAGGTACTATTTTAGCTTATGTTTATGATGAAATTACAATTGAATATATAAAAGATATGTTTGAGAATCCTGATCCTTCTAAGGGTAAATATATTGCTTCCCCTTGTGGATTAATCCTATTTAATTCTATATATAACCAAGATTTATAGCTACTTTTAATCACTTTTTATAAATTTTAATTTATTTTCTATATTTTAATTTATTTTTAACAAAAATTTAATATCTTTTTAATTTTATTTTTTAAAAAATTAAATAGGAAAGGGATTATATAAATAATTTATTTTTGGGAGGGTAATTTTTTGAGTAAAATTAATGCTTCTTTTAAATTATTAACAATTATTTTTAATATTACAAGAAGTAAAAAGGGATTTAATTTAGTAGAGATGTTAGCTGCTTTTACTGTTTTCTCTTTATGTATTTTAGCTATATTAAACGTTATTTATCAAGCTATGAATCTTGAATTTAGTTCTAAAAATATAGATATCGCTATACAAAATATTAGAATAATAGAAAATTATTTAAAATATTCTAACTCCATTGTTTTTATTGATAACCCTAATGATCAGAATTACCCAATAAAAATAAACGATACTAATTTAATAAAAACAAACGATGATTTTGATAAATTAAATGCTCCTCCCTTAGATAAAATTAAATTTAATAAACCAGAATTATTTGAAAGAAACATAAAAGTTCAAACTTTAAATAATTTACTAAATAGTCAGTATAGCTTTGGTAATAATGTTGCTGTTTTTACAATAACTTTAGGATGGAAAGAAAAAGGATTTTATAAAAAAGTTAGTATTAGAACCACTATTAGTAGGGATATAAGGTGATGAATTTTAACTATGTATTTTAATAAAAATAATAATAATAAAATAAGAATAAAAGGTGCTACCTTAGCAGAAGTATTAGTTTATTCTTCTTTATTCTTAATGTTTGCTTTATCTTTGCTATATATATCTATCTCAGCTAATAAGGTTTATAGAATTTTAGTTACTAAAAATCAAACCTATATTTTGTTAAATAAATACAGCAATATTTTATTTTCTCATTTAGTATCTAATCCTCCTTTAGATGAATCTACACCACCTTATACTTTGGATATGTCTAATGACTTTAGGTTATCTGTAAAACCTGCTTGTAGTACAAAATTAATATTATATGATATTGATTCTGAAAATACTACTATAGAACCCTATCAATTAAGATATAAGAAAAAATATATATATTTACAATTTGAAAGAAATAGTTTTAATAGAAGTCCTTATAATGATGCTAATATAATTGAAGAAAACGAGGGAGATAATCCTAAAGTTATTGTAAATAATGTGGAATCTTTGTACTTTTTTTTATTAGATATCAATAATAATTATATAAATGGAGATGAAAATAATCCTACTAAAAATATAAGTGGATATTCTGTTATGGCTGTTTTATACCTAAACCAGAAAATACGAGAAAAAAATACTTTAATCTCAAACTATATTACGGTTTCTAAATAATAAAAATTTCTAAATAATAAAAATTAGATTTAATTAAAATTGGATTTAACAAAATAGGGGGGATTTTAATGAGTAATAATGTAAAGAATAATACAAAAAAGACTAAAGCAAGTGCTATGATTTATGCTTTAGTATTCCTTTATATTACATCTTTAATAGCAATTGGTTTAATAAATCTCTTTGAATCTCAACTAAAATTAGCATCCTCTAAGATAAGATTAGAACAAAGATATAAATTACTAAATACTGGTTTAGATATTGCTATGTCTTTCCTTGCTAGTATTTCTAATAATTCACCCCCTACTATTGATAATTTAAAAAATTTTAATAATAATTATTATAATGTTAAGAACTATAACCTACAAGTCTATATTTTTGATAAAAAAACAATTGAGAAAACATTAATTGCTAAAACAATAAAGGCTATAGAAAACGAAATAAGGCAAAATGGAGTAAAAAATTTAAATGATAAACTAAATTCTATAAATAATGATAGTATTGCTGAATTACCCTACTTAATAGTTTCTAAAGCTTCTGCTTCTAAAGGAACTAATACTTATCAAATTGCTTTAGTTAATTTAGAATACTTTAGTAGATATGCTTATTTCACTAATTTTGAAGAACCACCTGATGGTGGGGTTATATGGTTTGGGATAGGAAGTGATTTTTTTAATGGTCCAGTTAGAACTAACGATAAATTCGTATTCTGGACTTTTATGAGTGCTGGTAACTCTTCTTTTTATAATAATAGTAGTCTTATAAAACCTACATTTAAAGGTAAATTTATTTTTACAGGAACTAATAAATTTTTATCCAATCTGAATTGGCAGGATAATGAAATAAATTTAGAAAAGGAAAGAAATAGTGATGGAGGAATTTTTCTTGACTTGGGTATTTTATCTAATAATCCTGATACTGAGGAAAAATTATCCCAAATAATAGAAGGAGGAAGTATTAATTTAGAAGCAAATGCCAAGAAAATAGATTTAAATTCTAAATTAGTAAGTGAAGATAATATTAAGAATCAAATATATCCTGATTTTAATTCTAATCCTCCTAATCTTGATAAAATGGGAGTATTTATCAAAACTGATGATAATTCTAATATAAATAGTGCTTTACTTGTAAATCCTGAAAATGATAATAAAATATATTCTCTAAATTTAGAAGTTAATCAGGGTGTTCAGGCTTATAAAATAAAGTTTAAAAAAGATGAACCAGAAAAGGAAATAACTATATATAAAGTTGATAATAATAATTTTAACATTCCTGCTAATGGAA
>JAPYWL010000015.1 GCA_028276365.1 Deltaproteobacteria bacterium
ATATCCCTAAACTAATTATAATAACAAATACAATAATCTGTAATATGTCATTATTTACAAAACTTTTAAAAACATTAGGAGTAAATAAATTAACTAAAAAATCAATCAAATTCTTCTGCTCTATATTCACAGAATTGGAATTGTTTATTATTATTTTTTCATTTTTTCCCGGTTTTATAAGATAAGTAAAAAACAGAGAATTAACAACTGCTAATAACATTGTTAAAAAATACAAAGATATCGTTATAAATCCCATAACTTTTATTTTGTTAATATCCCTTAAATTTAACAAAGAAGAAGAAATACTAAAAACTACTATAGGTAAAACAAACATCTTTAAAACATTAATAAAAATATCTCCTAAAAATTTTATAGCCTTTGAAAAGTTAGGAAAATAATAACCTACTGCTAAACCTAATAAAATTGATAGGAAAATTAAGAGCTCAGTTTTATTTAAAATGCTATCCTTCCTCATTTTTTTATAATTTTAATCTTTTTATAATTTTTACACTTAAATAATTCACTAAAAAAATTCTTTTACCCTTTATAAGAAAAACCCTTAAAATAAAAGCTTATCTATATTTATTTATTTATAAAGAAATACCTCGAAAAACTACCCTATTTCACATTAACAGTTTTTTTTATTATTAAGGATTTTTTATTTTTTTACCTAATTATTATATCGGAGTAAATATACATCCTCCTTAGCTTAGCTTACCCCTAAGGGAATTAAAAGAATGGGAATTGAAAGTTTATTTAAAAGAAATACTGTTTATGAAATTATAGAGAAATGAGAGATTTTGAGTAAGATTAGGGATTAAAACATATTCGTTTTTTTGATGAGCTAAATAAGGACTCCCTGGACCAAAATTAATAGCACTAATTGAATTGTTAGTAAATTTAGATACATCAGTATATGCTTCCTTTCCCTTTACCCTTAAATCCCCAAAGTATTTAACATAATAATTAATAAAATCATTTAATAAATTATTAAAAATAATTCCCCCCGCAGGTGCATAATCAACTACTTTAATAATATCTGCTTTAACTTCATATAAAAACTCATTTATAAAACTTATTAAATCTCTTTTATTAAAAGTAAACGGAAACCTAATATTTAGATTAAGCTTAGCATACTCAGGTACAACATTCCTAAACTTATTATCCCTAAAATAGTCCATTACACCTTTAATATCAGTTATAACAAAATTAGATTTAAAAACTATTTCTTTATTTAGTATATTTACTTTAGCTTCAAATTCAGGTAATTCTTGAATTTTACTTAACAAAGGAATAATCTTATAAAATGGATTTATATAAGAGTATTTTCTGGCACTATGTCCTGATTTCCCTTTATAGAAAACTTCAATATTACAAACTCCATTACACCCAATCTCTATATAATTATCCGTAGGCTCTAAAATAATAGCTAAATCAATATTCTTTATTAAATCCAAATACTTACTAAATACTATATTTAACCCGTTATTAATAAAACTACCTTCTTCTTGATCATAAAAAATCCAAATTAAATTCCTAAATTTATAAAAATACTTTAATAAAACTAACATAACAGCAATCCCAGCTTTCATATCACTGCTACCTAAACCATATACTTTTTCATCCATTATTCTTAAATTATATTCATTAACATTATCTACAGTATCAATATGCCCAACTAATGCTAATACTTGATTATTTTTTTTATCTAAATTAATTTCTTTATTAAAAATAATGATATTATTTCTTTCTTTAATAACATTAACTTCATTTAAATTAACAAAAGATTTTATAAACTCAAGAATAAAATCAGCTAATTCACTTTCATAACCTGTTAAAGATTTAATAGCTAAAATCTTTATTAATATATCTATTAATTCATTTTTAAATAAAAATAGGTTTTCAAGATTAAGGTTAGTAATCAAAAAATTTTATCCCCCAACTTTTATAAATTAATTAATAAAATATATTTATTTCTTTTTAACTAAAATATGATAAACTAAGAATATAACTAAAGAAAAAGCTAATAAAGATAAGAAAGGGGAAAATGATTGAAAAATAGATCCTCCATCTTCTGAAGGTAAGATATTAAAAGCAATTAAAAAGACAATTAAAAGTCCTAAGATAGTATCGCCAGCAATTAATCCCGAAGCTACTAAATTTAATTTCTCTTCATTTTCTAGGTTATTTTCATTATTATCTGCTTTTTTATTTAAAATATCTTTGATAAAATTAGAAAAAATACCACCTAATAAAATAGGGATAGATAAAGCTTGAGGTAAATAAACTCCAACCCCAAAGGCTAATACTGAAAAATTCAGTATCCTAGCTATTACCCCTAAAAAAATCCCTACTACTATCTCATTCCATTTAATATCACCTAAAAATATACTATTAGCTAAAGTAGCAATTAGATTAGCTTGAGGAGCAGGTAATGGATTAGCATGAATAGCACTAAAACCATATGTTTTATTAAATAGAAATATCAAATAAGTTAAGAAAAAAGAAGCAAAGGTAGCAGAGATAATCCCTGCTATCTGCTGCTTATAAGGAGTAGCTTTAACTAAAAAACCAGTCTTAAGATCCTGAGACATATCACCCGCAATAGCTAAAGAAATACAAGCCATAACAGATAAAAAAATTACTACATAAATCCCACTCTCTCCACTAACCCCTATTAACTTTAAAGTTAAAGCTAATGCTATCAAAGTAGAAATAGTCATAGCACTAACCGGCTGATTACTTGAACCTACTAAACCCACTATATAACTTGATACAGCAGTAAATAAAAAAGCAAATATAATAACTACTACATAACTAAGAATTTTACCCAATATACTATCAATAGGATTAACTATAAAAAATATTATACTCGTTAATATTATCAAAGAAATAGCAATAATTGGATTTAAATCTTTTGAATGTTCTGGATTATCATACCATAAATCCCTATGAGGATCTTTAGAGTATTTAAGTTCTTTATTATTATCTTTTTTAATAAAAGTTTTAAAAATAAATGGAATGAATTGAATAATAGATAAAAAAGCCCCAGTTATTATTACTCCTATTCCTATATATCTTATATGTTGCTTATATATAAGATTGGGAGCTAAATCTGGGTTAAAAATGGAAATAACAGGAATAATAACCCACCAAGCAATTAAAGCACCACTAGCCATCATTATTGCTATATTCCTACCAACTATCATCCCCACCCCAAAAAGTGCAGGTAGTAAATCTATTGATAATACAATACTCTTTAAAGCAGTAGGTAAATTCTTTAGATTATATAAACTCAATGTAAAATTTTCATCCAAAATTTTATTAATTTTACCAAAAAAATAGAATTTAATATTTTGTAATATTTTTAAAGAAGCTGATATAATAAATCCGTATAATAGATATAGAGCTTTATGAGTAGCTTGCTGCCCAGTTTTTAGTACTTCAGCACATGCAGTACCTTCAGGATATGGAAGCTTTTCATGTTCCTTTACAATATGGGGATACCTAAAAAATATCATAAACACAGTACCCCAAATACTACCAATAAAAGATATAATTAGAATCTGATAAAAAGAAGGGATCTTAGAAATAATACCTGTTTCATTTAAAATAAAAAAAGAAGGGATAGTAAAAATGATACCCGCAGCAACTGCCTGAGCAACAGATGCCATTGTCTGAACTATATTATTTTCTAATATTGTTCCATTTTTAATTATTTTAGTTAAAATAAGCATAGAGATAACAGAAGCAGGAATAGAAGCAGCAACAGTCATACCCGCTTTTAACCCTAAATAAGCATTTGCTCCACTTAATATAACACCTAAAATTAATCCCAGTAAAACACTCCTTAATGTTAATTCCCTCATATCTTAATTAACCTTATTAAATTTTTTGTAGTACTTAAATATTATCTAAAGCTGATCAATAAGAGATACTATATAGCTTTTTACAAAGGGATCTTTCTCTGAATTTAATAAATCCTGTAATATACTTCTTCTTTGATCAATATTGATTAAGAATAAAGCATTTAAAATATAAATCTTTTGATGAGATTCATAATTATTATAATTATTCAATAAAATATCTATTTCTTTCTGTGTTATAGGTAAATACTGGAAGGTTTTTAAAATCTCATCTTTAATTATTTCATTAACATCATTACTTAATAACAAATTAAGCAAAAAATCAATAAAAGAAGGATCCCTTAAGGTCTGAATAGCTACTAATAAACTAAGTTTGATAATATCACTAACGTTTTTATTTAGTAATTTATTTTTAATCCAATTAATGTTATCTTGGTCCTTAAAACTGCCTAATGCTTGTCCTAAATAAAATAAAAAAATCATATCTTTATTATCATTATTCATTAATAAATCATACAATAACTGTTTAATTTTATTAATATTTTCAATTTTCTTAGAATTAACTAAGGCTAACAAAGCTTGTAACTTTATATTATTATCCTTAGATTTCAAAAGATCCATTAACTTATTAATAACATAGCTATCTTCTATTAAGTAATTTTGAAAAATAACACTAGCATAATACGGATTCAATTCAAATAATTCCATTACTTTAGAATCTAATTCCTTAATTTGTAAGTATTTAATACATAAACCTAATAAATAAGCTGCCTCAAATTTAACATAATTTCTATTATCATTACTATAAATTTTATTAAAAAACTCATTCAACCAACCATCAATATATAATTTATTTATTTTATCTTTAATATAGTTAATATCTAATTTATCATCACAAAAAGCTTCCACTCCATTAGCCTTAATAGATACTAAATCTAATTGATAAGAAATCATTTTATTGATTCCCTTAGTAAGTCTCTGATGTGCAATAGAAAAAGGACTAATTACTATCTGATTTACCCCTACTTTATTTAAAGAAAGATTATTAACATCCCAAATTCCATTCCAGTTCTTTATAATACTTTCTCCTATATAACTTCCAATTATTGAAATAGCTACTTTAGATTTAGTCCTATTAAATCTAAAAAATAAAGAAATCAAAATATCAGATATTATTATATCTTCTATCCTATTATCTACATTTAAATCGAATTTTCTCTTAGCTATGTAAATAAAATCTTCATTTAATCTTTTAAAATCTTCTAATTTTAATTCCATATTACCAACCACCTATCTTTAAAGCAATACTAGCTAAAAAAGATAAAACCGGAGAAAATATATAAATTAAAGGAAAAAATAAAACTAATATAATAAATTGATTTTTTAAATAAAAATCTTCTAACACATAATACATTCTTTTATTAAAATTCCTTAATATAAGGCTAAGAATAATATATCCATCAAATCCTTTAATAGGTAATAAATTTAATGCAAATAAAAAAGCAGACATGTATGCTAATAATTGAAAAACAGAAGGTAAAAACGGATTTAGATTATAAGAATAAACATATAATACTTTACAAACTGCAATAATCATCAAAAAGGATAATAATCCAAAAGAACCAACTACTAATTCCCCTATATCTCTATTTTTAAAATAATTAGAATCATAATCTACATACTTAACCCATCCAAATACAAATTGACCACCAGTTAAAATTGGCATAATAAATAATAACGAAGTACCAAAGGGATCTATATGATTAACTGGATTAAAAGTTAATAATTTTCTGTATTTAGGGGTAGGATCTCCTAAGTAATAAATTACATAAGCTTTAATAGCATTCCTGATAACCAATATAATAAAAAGTAATAAACCTATAAGTATATATAAACTAATATTACCCATTATTTTCTTGTTCCATTTATTTTATTTAATTTAGGTATTAATTTTTTACAAGCTCATTTTACCTTCATAAATTTTCATAGCTTCATCAACAGTATAATTCTTAACAGTAATAGCATATATAGCATTACAAAATCTAATAGCTTCTTCTAAAGGTTTTTGATGTATATTTCTACCAGTAGCATTACCAGCTACTCCCACTTGAATTTGATCGTATAATTTTTGTAAGAATTCTTTAGCTTCAACACTTTTACCACCTGCACAGATAACTTTAGTTCTACCAGCAGCTAAGACAGCTTCCTTTAATAATTCTGCTTCTTCTTTACCTTCAGCGTTCTTAGGTGGATTAACTTTAACAAAATCTGCTCCTAAGCAAGCAGCTAACCCCGCAGCACCAGCTATTAAATGAGGGTCCCTTTCATCCTTTACTGCCTTACCTCTTGGATATGACCATATTACAGCTATTAACCCATATCTATGAGCTTGATTAACTATTTTAGCAGCTTCTCTTAACATAATATACTCATATTCACTACCAGGATATATAGTATACCCTACACCTACTATTTTTAAGCCAGTTTGTTCTTTAAATCTTATAACATCTTCTACATCAACCCATGCAGTACTTATAGGATCCATTTGACTAGTTTTAACAAGATGAGTTTTAGAATTAATCTTAACTATATAATTAACATCAGGATAATCCATAGCATACCTAGCAATTAAGCCCAATTGAGTAGCAAAAGCTCCTATCTTAGATTTAGAAGCTATTCTAAATAAATGTTCAGGATCATTATCTTCTATATCAATACCAGGACCATAAAAATCATCATTTAAATGTTCCACTTTTTGATCCCCTGCAAATAAAAATAATCTTCCGCTTCCATCTGTAGCTAAATTATAATTCTTTAAATACTCCTCTACTTTATCTTTAGGTACATCAACAGGAACTTTTATATCAGTTTTTAACATATCATATTCACCCCCTTAACTAAACACTTTTTAATTTAATTTACATCTTATATATTTCTAAAAAACTATAACAAATCTTCTTCAGTTATATTTAATTTAGGTATTTCTTTTATTAATTTATCAAAAACAGTATAAAAATCATCAGAAATATTCCTAACATTTCTTCCATATGTATTTTGAAAAGCTTTAGAAATGATGACTTGCTTTACTAAGGAATTTGATATCCCTAATTCCTCATATTTTTGATTTAGAACTTCTTTAGCTTTCAATAAAATATTAGCCCGTTTTTCCCTTTCAATAATAGCATCCTTTAATTCTAAATCTAAGAAGAAATCTACTTTCTTTAATATTCTTTCAAAAGCATATCCTGGAAACTTTCTATCTTGATACTTATCTATTATAATTCCCAAAGTTATATAATAAGCCTCTTCTATTTTCTTATCAAGTAAATATTCCTTTAAATTAGGATTATTTTGTAAATAATCATTAAAAATAGAGAATGCTTGGTGAGCTTTATCCCTTAATGTAGGGATTTTTTCTATATTTAATAATAAAACATAATCTCTATATTCATAAGGAAAAACAAAAACAGGAATCTTGGTAATATTTAAAATAGTAACAGCTTGTAACCTATGTTGTCCATTTATAACCTCATATTTGCCTTCCTTATTTAATACTACATCAATGGGATCAATAAAGCCTATTTCTTCTATAGATTCTTTCAATTTTTCTACTAAACTCTCAGATATCTCCCTCTGAATAGGAGGGATAACTAATTGATCTATATCTACAATTTTAAACTCTATTTCTTTATTTTTTATTTGATCCTTTAAAAATATTTTAAAATTGGAACATTCTACTTTTATATCCATAAAATTTTCCCCTTATAGTTTTTACTTTGTGTAGTTTTATACTTAAGTTCCTTGGTAGTAACCCAAAATAAGCACTTTACCAAGCCCTTTACTATTAATCTCTAACCTATGTAAAATGGAGATCTTTTGCAGTTTTTTTTAAATATCAATAAAAGAAAGATTTAGCAAAATTGTATAATTCTTTATCAACGGTTTTTATTTTTCCTTCTACTTGAGATAAATCGATTTTAACTATTTCATTGCCTTTAATAGCTAGCATTTTGCCAAATTCTTTATTTTTAACTAATTCAATAGCTTGATAACCTAATCTTAGAGGGAAAATTCTGTCAATACTATTAGCTGGTCCGCCTCTTTGTAGATGCCCTAAATTAACTGATCTAGTAGTTATTCCCGTTTCTTTTTCTATTATTTTAGCTAACTGCTCCCCTACTCCTCCTAATTTCATATGCCCATATTCATCAACAACTTCTCTATTAATATTACCTAATTCAACTCCTTCAGCAACAACTACAATAGCATAAGTTTGACCTCTATTATACCTATCTTTAATAACCTTAACTAAATCACCCAAATCTAAAGGGAATTCGGGAATAATAATATAATTAGCTCCTCCTGCTAATCCCCCATAAAGAGCAATCCAACCAGCATGTCTTCCCATAACTTCTAAAACTATTACCCTATGATGAGATTTAGCAGTGGATATCAATTTTTCAATAGAATCTCTTACAATATCTACAGCAGTATAAAATCCTACTGTAAAGTCAGTCCCATAAAGATCATAATCAATAGTTTTAGGTAAACCAATAACAGGGATTCCAGCTTTGAACATTTTAGAAGAAGCTCCCATTGTATCTTCTCCACCTATAGCAATTAATACATTAAATCCTGTAGCTTTAAAATTATTAATAGCTTTGTTTATAGTTTCTTCATTTTTAGCAGGATTAGTTCTTGAGCTACCAAGTAAAGTTCCGCCCTGAAAATATTCTTTTTCAACTAACTCTTTACTAAGCTTTATATATTTATTTTCTAATACACCCTTCCAGCCATCTAAAAAACCATATACTTCATAACCTTCATCAATAGCTTTAAATGTAATAGCTTTAAGATAAGCATTTAATCCTGGAGCATCTCCTCCTCCTGTTAATACTGATACCTTCATAAAGCTACCTCCTCTTTACTAATTATTCTTTATTTATTTTTTGATATTTTTAATAAAACTCCTTTAAATAAACAAGGCCATATTTCAAAAAAAAACAAAAGGGATTTTGGTGGTTTAGATGGGCCTTACACCCCAGTAATACTTTTTTTATCTTTGGTTGTAATTATCTCTATATTAAAATAAATCCTAAATAATTTTTAATTTTTTGACTATATATTACAAGGAATTTATTTTATTGATAAAAAAATTAAAAGCTGCTTGTTTTTCAGCTTCTTTTTTAGTTTTCCCAAAACCTATAGAAACCTCAACATTATCTAACACAGCTACACATACAAATTCATTAACTCTTTTTTCAATAGTAACATATTTTAAAGCTTCCATTCCTTTTCTTTGGAAAATAGTCTGTAAAAAGCCCTTCCAATCAAATATTTCTATCATTACTTCATCTATTAATTCATAAAATTTTTTTAAAATAATGTTATTAAAAAATTTTGTAACATAAAATAAATTAGTATCATTTTTATTTTTAACAGAATCATAATATATAGCTCCAATAATAGCTTCCATTAAATCAGCATATGTCTTAGTCTTTATACTATTATATCCTAAACTTTCATAATTAAAAATTAAATAACTATCTAAATCTAAGCTCTTTAAAATTTTTGAAAGAGTTAAATAATTAACAATTAAAGATCTAAAATAAGATAGATTTTCTTCATTAAAAAATGGATACTTTTCATAAGCATAAATACTTACTAAATAATTTAAAATACTATCTCCTAAAAATTCTAACCTTTGATTATTTTGTAAAACAAGTACATCATCATCTATACTTACTTTAGTAGGAGAATTAATAAAAGAATTATGAATAAAAGCAGAAATTAATAAAGATTTATCTATAAATTGATAATCTATCTTATTCTCTATATATCCTAAATTGCTTACTAAAAACCTAATTTTATCTATCAACATTTAGTAAAACTAAGTAAACATCAACCCTTTTTAATAAGAAAATTCTTTTAATTTTTTTTCTCTCCTTTTGGATATTAAAAATTAATATTTTTTAACTTTTTTTTAACAATTAATAAGCAAAACAAAGATAAAGTAACCTAAATTATTTAATAAAGTTAAAAATAAAAAAAATTATGAAAAAAATAAAATGAAAAAATTAAGGAGGAATACTTATGAACATAATTAACAATATTTACAACAAAATAAAAAGCTATATAGGATATAATCAGGATAAGCAAATAAAAGATAAATCTTTAAAAACTCTTGATACTTTTTTACCAACTAATACAATAAGCTATTACAAACCAATAGAGATAACTCAAGACAAAAACAAATTACCCCATAATTTGTTTAGAATAGACGTAATAAAAGATGTATTAAAAACAGATGAAGTTTGGAAAATGGGAATAACAGGTAAAGGAGTAACAGTAGCAGTTATAGATACAGGAATATATCCCCATCCAGATGTTAAAAATAGGATAATAGAATTTATTGATTTTGTTAATAATAAAAATGGGGTAGAAAATGCGTATGATGATAACGGTCATGGTACCCACTGTGCAGGATTAGTAGGAGGGGATGGTACCAAAGCTAATGGAAATTACAAAGGTCCTGCTTATGAGGCTAACTTGATAGGTATAAAAGTTTTAGATAAACAGGGAAGTGGTTCATTATCTAATATTATTAGAGGAATATATTGGTGTATTAAAAATAAAGACAAATACAATATAAGAGTTATCTCTATGTCATTGGGAGCTACATCTGTTATAAAAGAACAAGATGATATAATAGCAAAAGCAGTAGAAGATGCAGAAAAAGCAGGTATAACTGTGGTTATAGCAGCAGGTAATAGTGGGCCATTAAAAGAAACCATAGGTACCCCTGGAATCTCAGAACATGCAATAACAGTAGGTGCTTATGATGATAAAAATACAGTAGATTTAAGTGATGATACTCCTGCTTTCTTTACCTCTAAAGGTCCTACACCAGTAGATAAGAAAGATAAACCTGATATAGCTTCACCAGGAGTAGAAGTAGTATCCTTAAGATCACCTAATTCTACAATAGATAAAGAACCTGTAATCCATTATGGAGATTATTATACATTATTATCAGGAACTTCAATGGCAACTCCAATAGTAGCAGGAATAGTAGCACTAATGATTCAAGCTAATCCAAATTTAACCCCAGCTCAAATAAAGCAAATAATAAAAGAAACGGCTATTCCTGTTAAAGATGCCTTAAAATATTCAGTAGGAACAGGATTAGTTAATCCCGTTGATGCAGTTAAAAAAGCTCTCGAACTTAAAAAACAAGATTCAAATTTTAACTAAACTACTAATTTTAAAATTAAAACAAAAAAAATTACATAAAATATGTTTATGTAAGTAAAATAAATTTTCTAATAGAAAAAATTAAATAAAATTAATATTTTACATATTTTTTTAAAATTTTAGCTTTTTATTTTTTTACTTCTCATTTTTAATTACTTATTTTTTCAATAATTTTTACTTTAATAAAAATATCATAAGATAAAGTTAAATAAAACGAAATTAAATAAAAAAGAGAAAATAAAAAAATGTAGAAAATAAGATAAAAGGGTATAAAATAGAAGGGTGAAAAAACTTTATGAATTATGTAATATTTCATGGGCATTTTTATCAGCCACCTAGAGAAAGTCCATATACAGATGAAATAGATATCCAAGAAAGCGCATATCCTTTTGAAAACTGGAATGAAAGAATAGCAAATGAATGCTATATCCCAAATACCTTTGCAAGAATAATAGATTCTTATGGATATATTATTAAAATAATAAATAATTTAGAATATATGAGTTTTAATTTTGGCCCTACTTTATTAAAATGGATAAAACTTTATAAACCTGAGTTATATCAAAAAATAATAGAAGCAGATAGATTAAGTTTGGAACATTTTGAAGGTTGCGGTAATGCTATAGCTCAAGTATATAATCATATAATAATGCCATTAAGTGATGAAAATGATAAAAAATTACAAGTATATTGGGGAATAAAGGATTTTTACTACCATTTTAAAAGATACCCTAAAGGGATGTGGTTAAGTGAAACAGCTGTAGATATTAATACTTTAGAAATTCTTGCTTATTATAATATAAAATTTACAATCTTAGGGCAACACCAAATAAAAAGAATAAAAAAAATAAATTCTAATGAATGGGAAAATAATTTTATTCCTAGAAAGCCAATCTTAATAAAATTACCTTCAGGAAATAAAATTATTGTTTTCCCATTTGATAGAGAATTATCAGCAGAAGTCTCATTTAAGGATGCTTTATATAATGGAGAAAAATTAGCTAATGATTTAATAAATAGGCTTAAAAATTTAGAAAATTCGATGATATTAATAGCAACGGACGGAGAAACTTTTGGTCATCATAAAAAATTCGGGGAATTAGGTTTAGCTTTTGCTATAAATTATTTACTTAACTCTAATGTAGTAAAAGTTAGTAATTTAGAATATTACCTTAAAAACAACTATATAGAATATGAAGGAGAGATATATGAAAATACTTCATGGAGTTGTTTTCATGGGGTAGAAAGGTGGCGTAGTGATTGCGGATGTAGATTTGATCCTAATACTAATCAAAAGTGGAGAACCCCTTTTAGGCAAGCTATAGATTTTCTTAAATCAGAATTCTTAAATCTAATTCCTACTAATACCCCATATAAAACTAAGGAAGAGTTTTTTAGTGATCTATTAAACTATATAGACATAGTATTAAAACGAGATTTTGAAGTTAAGGATTTTGAATCATTTAATAATTATAAAGATTTTATTTATAGCTATTTTAACAATGAAAAAGATGAAAATATCTTAATAAAACTAAAATTATTAGAGATATATAAGAATATAATGTTTGGATATACTAGTTGCGGTTGGTTTTTTGATGATATATCAGGCATTGAAGCTACTCAAAATATGAAATACTTAGAATATGCTATAAATAAAATGTATGAAATTTTTGATAAAGAACTAATTGATTCTATAAAGAATAATTTTCTAAACATCTTAGAACAAGCAGAATCAAATTATCCTAAATTTATTAATGGTAAATACATTTTCATTAATTACATAAATTCTATTCCAATCGAATTACTAATAGCTTCTCATATATTAAATAAACAACTTTTTGGAGAAAATACTTTTAAATATAATTTACTTTTTTATTATGAAGATCTAAAAAAAATAAAAGAACAAGATTACAAATTTCTTTTAGCTTCTATAAAAACAACAAATATAAAATATTTGGAAGAAAAAAACTTTATAACTCTATCACTATTACTATCAAATATGAATGTATTTACAGGAGTTAATCTAAAAGATAAAATAGATATTAACTTTTCACAATTATTTAAAATCTTTAAAAATTACCTCAATAAATTGGAAATAATAAGCATAATTAATTCAATGGAAGAATATTTTAAAAACATATTCACTTTAAAAGATATTTTACCTAATGTAAGATATAAAGTAGTAAAGAAGATAATAAATTCTTATATCAAAGAAATAGATAATGTTATGGAAAACTTATTATACGACCACAAATTTATTATAAATAACTTAATAGAATATAAAATCCCAATTCCTTTAGAGTTATCACTAATTTTACAGTTAATTATTGATATAGAATTAGAGAAAATAATAAAAGAGGAAATGCTGAACTTAGATAAAATAGAAGAAATAATATTTTACATTAATAATGCAAAAATTCCTTTAGACTATGAAAAATTTTCTAATTTAATAGTAGATAAAATAAGTAATAAAATAGAAAATATTACAAACAGTTTTAAAGAATTTAGTAATATATCATTAATAGAGCTTGATAAATTCAAAAAAGAAGAGATCTTAATTTCTAAACTAAACAATATAAAAAGCAGTTTAGGTACTATAAAAAAGTTCCTAAATTTAGCAATAAATTTAGATATTAATTTAAATCTATGGAAAGCTCAAAACAAATTCTATAACCTATATTACAAAATATTTTATGATTTCTATAAAACTAATATAAAAAATACAAATTTTAATTTTAGAGATTATTTAGTAAAAATAAATGAGTGTATTATAGAATTAGCTAACTACCTAAAAATAAGAATAATTAACATATAATTAAAAAATGTTACCAATAAGGCAAAGAAAATCCTTAGGGCAACACTTCATTAATGACCCTAATATAATTAGTAATATATCCTCAATAATAATAAATAAAATTCAAGAGAAATTAAATAATACTTTTATAACGATTTTAGAAATAGGGTCATCTTATGGAATATTATCCTTTAATTTACTTGATCAGTTAATATCTAATGATATACCATTTAATCTATTTATTTTAAACGAAATAGATTATAGATTAATAAAAAAATTAGAACTAAAAATAGAAGAAAATAATAAATTTAATGAACTATTTTTAGATAAAAAACTTCAGATTATGAATATTCCATTTGAAAAAATAGATTTAAGTCAATTTAAAGAGTTAGTATTAGTAGGTAATATCCCATTTTATATAACTGGTATAGTTTTAAGAAAAATAATAGATTATAATCAGAATCTAAAACTGATAGTATTAAATCTCCAAAAAGAAGTAGTAGATAAAATAAAGTCTTTAAATAGTGCCCAAAGTATCGTTTTAAATACTATTTATGATATAGATTATCATTTTATAATTCATCCTAAATATTATACTCCTAAACCTAAGGTTTTTAGTCAAATAATATCTTTTAATAAAAAGCAAGAGTTTAGCAGAGATTATATAAACAAACTCTATAAGTTTCTCGATAAAATTTATAAAAACAAAAACAAAAAGCTCCTAAATATATTAAATTATAAAGAACTAAATAAAATAAAAAATTTAGCTAATGATGATAAAATTAATTTAATACTCAAAAAACGCGCAAATAATTTAGATTTTAAAGAGCTTTTAATTTTATTTGATTACCTTATTTAAATTAAAAAATAGTAAAAAAAAGAAGGGAGACTTTGAAATCCCCCTTCTCTTTCATTTCCAACTAAGAATTAGTAATTATTTATTTATTATTTTTATATTCTTCTTTTACCTTCTTCTCGAACCTCCTGTTAAATTATCTAATTCCTCATTATTTCCACCATTTCTATTATTCAAAATATTAGGTGCTGGACTTAGACAACCTACAGTTGTACTTATATTCTGTTCTACCAAGTTATAATCTGTTACAGGTATTTCAGTTATACTTACATTATTTAATGTTAAATTAGTTGTACTTATTGTATATGAGGAGTCTAATGCTGTTATATTTGGATTAGTAACATTGAATACACAATTATTATTATCATTATTATCTATATTAAGATCGCTTGGACCTTTTAATATATATCCAACACTTCCATAATTTATAAATCTACTAATAATAAATCCCCCATCAGGTAACGGCATCATGTTAAGAACTCCCCATAACTGACTATTACCTCCACCTTTTGCACTCAATTTTACCTGATTCATTATACTAAAATCATTCTTATTTATCTTTAATAATATTATATTCATTGGACTTTCATTTGTTGTTATTCCTAATATTATATTCCCATCTAAGGAAAAACCTATTTGAGGAAAAATTGATATACTATTCCAATTATATTCCTTAACCATCTCTTGCGTTGGATTACTTAGATTATTTATATCTACTTTTGCTAACACTAAATTATTAGTATCTTGGTTTTGACCTATATAATATAGTTTATTATTATTATCTACTAAAGCAGCATGGCTCATATCTGTAGAATTATCAAATCTAACTGCATTATTTAAATTCTTATCTATAACTACTACTCCTTCGTTATTATAATTATCATCATATGTAATTAAGTAATCATTTGATATCGATATAGTTTCGAAGATTGAAGAACTTATTCTTTTAGAACTAACAATATTATAATTATTATCAAGCTTTAAAACATATCCTGCATCGCTTACTCCGTATATATTAGTTCAACCGCTAATACAGAATAAAACATTAATACTTTGAAAAATCTTTTTTAGAGTAATTTGACCTGTATTTTTATTAACTTCTCCTATTATTCCATGATAATTTGTTCCATCAGGGTTTATCCATCCATCTACATAAAATGTACTATTATCTTTATACCATAAATTGCTTAAACCTACATCTGGTAAAGTATTATTGGAACTATCTTTAACTTCATAATATTTAGAGTAATTAAGGGTTAAGTTAGGATTTATACTTATTAATGCTAATTTTCTCGTAGTATCTTGTTGCCAGCCAGAAATATAGTATTTATAAGTAGTAGGATCAAATAGGATGGAGTTATACCAATCGGTGCCGTTTGTATCTATATGTTTTGCATCATTTACTAAGTTTGGAGTTCCTCCAGAACCTCCTCCAAAACTACTATTTCCAATTAAATTAGTAAAACTATTATTACATCCATTACAACCTGTCATTATAGATGCTATTATATATGCTATTATTAGATATAATATCCATTTTCTCATTTTATCACCTCCTTATTAGATAGATTAATATAGTATTTTAGAAAAAAAAAAAAAAAAATCCTGCTCAAAAAAAATTTGAGTAAAATTTTTTAATTTTATTTTAATATTTATAAAAAAAGATTTTAAAACTTTTTTAGGCTTAGATTCCTAAATATTTTTTTATAAAAATTTTATTTAACTTGTTGATATTCAAAATTAGCAATTTGTTTTTTAGTTTTATCAAGTTCTATTTCAATTATATAAACTTTATCATAATTTAAATATTTTTTATAATATTCTTTTTGTAAAATTTGATTTATTGAGTTTCTTTTTTCTTTAGAATTTTGAATTACTTTAAATTCAAGGATATAAACGATAGAATTATTAACAATAACAGTTAAATCAATTCTACCTTTAGAAATGTTATCTTCTGTTATAACATTTAAACCAGTAGAGTATAACATACTAAATACAGCTATTACATAACTTGACTCTTGCTTAAAATGTACATAACTTATATTACTTATTAATATTTCAATTTGTTCTTTTAGCTTCTCTATTTCTTGTTTTTTTAATATCTCTATTATATTATCTGCTATATTTTCTCTTAAATCTTTTGCTAATAAAATAGATAATATATCCTCATTAAAAGATATTCTAACTTCCTTATTTGGGAATCCTAATTTATATTCTTGTCCATACTCCTTTTGGTATTCCTCTTTTATCGTTAAATAGCCTGTTTGAAACATTAATGCCTCTATTTTGATTTCTTCTATGTCAAACTTTTCTAATATGTTGCTTTTTACTATTTTATTTTCTAAATCTGAAACATCATATTCTTTTTTCTTTATTAGTTTTATTAAAAAATTGGGTGTTCCTGTCTTATACCAATAACTATCAAATCTCTTACTATCTAGATATAACAAGATATCAAAAGGATTATAAAGAGTATCTTGTAGGAAATAGTAACCATTATACCATTCTTTAATTTCATCTAAATTTAGTCCTTGTAAATAATCATTAAAATACAATTCTAATTCATTTTGAGTATATCCGCAAATATTTCCATATCTTGGATCTAAAGATATATCTTTTAGTTGATTTAATCCACTAAAAAGAGAAACCTTTGAAAATTTACTTACCCCTGTTATTAATACAAATCTTATATATTCATCTAATCCTTTTAATACTCCATAAAAATTTTTTAATGACTCTCTTATTTTCTCTACCTCTGTCTTATTTTCTATATTATCTAATATAACTTTATCATACTCATCTACTAATATCACTACCTTTTCTTTATAATAATCATAGCATTTTTTTATTAATAAAAATAGGTTTCCACTTGCTTTATACTTTTTTTCATACTTATATTTACAATTTTTTCCTATTTCTTTTAAAAGTAGCTCCATTTGAGTTTCAAAATCTTCTTCTTTTCTTATTGCTATTTGGGATAAATCTATTCTTATTACAGGATAAGTTTCATTCCAATTCCATTTATCTTCTATAACGAGGGATTTATTCCCGATGTTATATGAATATATATAAAGTCCTTTAAATAATTCTTTCCTACCTTTAAATAAATATCTTATAGTTGAGATTAATAAGGATTTTCCAAAACGTCTAGGCCTGCTTAGAAAATATTATTTCCTCTGTTTAATTAATTTATATATGTACCGTGTCTTATCAACATATATGTAATTTTCCTGAATTAACTCCCTAAAATCACTTATTCCTATTGGTAATTTCTTCATTCTTTTTACACCTCTATTTAAAATTTCATAATAATTTTACTATCAATGCTATAATAAGATACTATTTATTTAATCTTTCGGTATTCAAAATTAACAATTTGTTTTTTAGTTTTATTAAGTTCTATTCCAATTATATAAATTTTTTGATAATCTAAATATTTTTTATAATATTCTTTTTCTTCTATTTGTTTTAAAGCTTTTCCTTTTTTTTCTTCTTTTTCTATTACTTTAAATTCTATTATATATACTATACTTCTATTTACCAAGATTGTCAAATCAATTCTACCTTTAGAGGTGTTATCTTCTATTATGATATTAAAGCCAGTAGAATATATTAATCCATAAATAGCAGCTTGATATACATACTCATTTTTAAGTATATTATAACTTATTGAATTAATAAAAATTTCTATTTGCTCCTTTATTTTTTCAATTTCCTCATTTATAATTGCTATTTTTAAATTATATATTCTATCTGTATGATAGCTTTTGGTTATATAAAATACTAAATCTTTATTAAACGATTGTCTAACTTCTTTATTTGGATAATCTAACAGATACATCTCCTCTGATTGTATTTGTTTTACCTCTTTAATGGTTAAATAACCAGTTTGAAACATTAGCGCTTCTATGCTTATATACTCTAAATCAAATTTATCTAGTATATCACTGGTATAATATAATTTATTTAGATAAGGAAGCTCATAGTTTTTAGTTTTTAAAAGCTTAAATAAGAATTCAGTTTTTCCTGTTTCATACCAATAATTCTTAAATACTTTATTTTTCAAATATAATAAAATATCAAATGGGTTATAGAGTGTATCTTGTAAGAAATAGTAACCATTATACCATTCTTTAATTTCATCTAAATTTAGGTCCTGTAAATAATCTTTAAAGTAAAATTCTATTTCATCTTGAGTATAACCACATATATTGCCAAATTCTTTATTTAGGGAAATATCTTCTAACTGATTTAATCCGCTAAATAGAGATACTTTTGAAAATTTACTCACTCCTGTTATTAATACAAATTTGATATATTCATCTAATCCTTTTAAGACGGAATAAAATCCTTTTAATACTTCTCTTATCATTTCTACTCCCTCTTTTTTCTCTATATTATCCAATATCGGCTTATCATATTCGTCTATTAATATTACTATCTGCTTCTTTCTTTCATCATATATCCTCTTTACTAGTAATTCAAAATTTCTATTTATTGTATATTCTTGATTATATTCATAACCATATATTCTCCCAGTTTCTATTATTGTAGCTTTTAATTCCATTTGTAATTCCTTTTCATTTTTTACTTGGGTTTTGGCAAAATCTATTCTTATTACTGGATAAATTTCTTCCCAATTCCATTTATCGTAAATATATAACTCCTTAAATAACTTTTTTTTTCCTTCAAAGAGATATCTTATTGTAGAAATCAATAAAGATTTTCCAAAACGTCTAGGCCTACTTAGAAAATAGTATTTCCCCTGTTTAATTAATTCATATATATACTTTGTCTTATCTACATATATATAATTTCCTTGAATTAATTCCTTAAAATCGCTTATCCCTATTGGCAATTTCTTCATCATTTTAACACCTCTATTTTATCCAAATCTAAGAATAACTTTCTTAATTTAGTATTATATTTTTTGTTTTGCTTTCCTATTTCTAAAGAATTTAATATTTAGAATAATTTTAATAAAAAATAAAAAGGGGTAGTTTGAAAACTACCCCCTATATCTTTTTTCTTTTTTTTGTTTAATCTACTTCCTACTTATACTTCCATTTTTTAAATCTTCTAAAAATCTATTATTTTTTTTATAAAAATTTCATTTAATTTTTTGGTATTCAAAGTTAGCAACTTGTTTATTAATTTTATCAAGTTCTATCCCAATTATGTAGATTTTATCATAATTTAAATATTTTTTGTAATATTCTTTTTGTAGAATTTGGTTTATTGAGTTTCCTTTTTCTTTAGAATTTTGAATTACTTTAAATTCAAGGATATAAACTATGGAATTATTAACAATAATAGTTAAATCAATTCTACCTTTTGATGTATTATCTTCTGTTATAACATTTAAGCCAGATGAATAAAATAAAACAAAAACAGCCAATACATAACTTGCTTCTTCTTTAAGGTACATATAGCTAATGTTACTTATTAATATTTCCAGTTTTTCTTTTAGTTTTTTTATCTCTTCTTTTTTTAATATTGTTATTATTTCATCTACCAGTTTATATCTTACCTCTTCTTTTATTGTAAATTCTAAGATATTTTCACTAAAAGAGATTCTAACTTCTTTATTAGGGAAACCAAGTTTATATTCTTGACCATATTCTTTTTGATAAACTTCTTTAATAGTTAAGTAACCCGTTTGAAACATTAGAGCTTCTATTTTAATTTCTTCTATATCAAATTTTTCTAATATGTTTTTCTTAACTATCTTATTTTCTAATTCTGATACATCATATTTTTTGTTTTTAATAAGTTTAATTAAGAAAGAAGGAGTGCCTGTTTTATACCAATAACTATCAAATTCCCTATTTCTTAGATATAGCAAAATATCAAATGGGTTATAAAGAGTATCTTGTAAGAAATTATAGCCATTATACCATTCTTTAATTTCATCTAAATTTAGTTTTTCTAAATAATCTTTAAAATATAATTCTAATTCATTTTGAGTATAACCACAAATATTGCCATAATCTTTATTTAATGAGATATCTTCTAATTGATTTAATCCACTAAAAAGAGAGACCTTAGAGAATTTACTTACCCCTGTTATTAAGACAAACCTTATATATTTATCTAAGCCTTTTAGAACAGAATAGAATGCTTTTAGCTGTTTTCTAATATTTTGAGCTTGTTTGATATCTTCTATTAGATCTAATATTGGCTTATCATATTCATCTACTAATACTACTACTTGTTTTCCATAGCTTTTATATATAGTTATTATCAACTTTTCAAATAAGCCTATCTCATCTTCTTCTTTTTCAAACATCTCTATTCCATTATTAATATAGTTCTTTTCCAGTTCTTGTATTACCCTTTTTTTATAGTCTTCTTTTTTTAGTATATCTTTGGAAAAATCTATTCTTATTACTGGATAAACCTCTTCCCAATTAAATTTATCTTGTATATATAAACCTTTAAATAATTCTTTTTCTCCTTTAAATAGATATTCTACTGTAGAAATTAGTAAAGATTTTCCAAAACGTCTAGGCCTACTTAGAAAGTAATATTTCCCACTATTTATTAATTTATAAATATACTCAGTTTTATCCACATATATATAATTACCTTCTATTAATTCTTTGAAATCACTTATTCCTACGCTTAGCTTCTTCATCATTTTAAACACCTCTATTTTATTCAAATCTAAGAATAACTTTCTTAAGATTTAATTACCTAATTACTGTTGTTAGCTGCGTTATTATGGACTACAATTTTTATAAATTAAACAAACTATTTTTTAACGGCAATAGCAGCGGGAGTAGCATAAAGTGCAGGTACGCTTTCAGCTACCATCATATTCTTAACTAAATCAACTACACATACAGTTTTAGAGCTTTTACAAGAAACATATAATTTATCCCCATAAGGACTTATCCCCATATAGGTAGGGCCATCTTTTACTTGAATATTAAATAATATCTTACTTGCTAAAACATCAATAACACTTATATAGTTAGAACCCTCATTAGAAACATAAACATATTTTAAAGAAGGATGTACAACAATTTTAGAAGGCTTATATCCTGTTTTAAATCTCCCTACTTCTATATTATTTTTAGCATCAATTAAAGAAACAGTATTATCATTATAATTAGCTACATAAACTCTTCTACCATCAGGAGTAGCAACGCTTAGGGGCATACTTCCTACTTTTATATAACTTTCAACTTCTAAAGTTTTAGCATTTAGTATTAACAAATAACCAACATTAGAATCTCCAAAAGTAGCAAATAATTTAGATTGATCATAGGATAAAACTAAGCCTTGAGGTTGTAAAATAGATGAAGAAGAAAAAGCTATTTTTGATAACTTAGGATTTTTTGATAAAATAATAGAATTAACAGGAAAATCCCTAGAAGAGTCAATCATAATAATTTTAGGTTCAGGGCCCATTAAAGATACATAAACAAAATTATCACCTACTACTATATCAGAAGGTAAATTTTCTGTAGATAAAGAAAATTTATTTATAACTTTATTATTGTTATTAGGTGAAATAATATATAAATTAGACTTAAAATCTAAAGCATATAACTTAGAATAATTTTTATTAAAAGCAAGTAAATGTACACGAGAACCAATATTAACATTAGCTTTAATTTTTCCGTCTGTTTGAGTACTCATAATAGCTAATCCATTAATAGCATTCCCCATAAATATCCCATCTTGTCCATACATAGTAAAATACTTTCTATCTGCATATTCTAATGGATTAGCACCATATTGGATAGCAGCTAAATCTTGCATATCTTCAGGTCCAGAACTAGGAGGGATACCTCCTGGAGTATCGTAATCCGAAGGAACAGCTATATATACTTTATCATTATTAGGATCATAATTCATACCTACAGTAGTTGAATCTAAATCTCTTCTTTTTTCAGGATTAAGTACTATATTAA
>JAPYWL010000073.1 GCA_028276365.1 Deltaproteobacteria bacterium
ATTCTAATTTGAGATATTTAGAAACTATAGGAATAATATTAATAATTATAGGTGTAATTATATTTCTATTTTCCAAATTTATAAACTTATTTCCAAATTTTTTTAATTTTTTATCAAAGGGAGATATAATAATAAAAAAAGATAATTTTACATTCTATTTCCCTATTGCTACTTCTATTTTAATAAGTATTATTTTATCTATTATTTTAACCCTAATTTTTAACATTTTATTTAGAAAATTTTAATATTTTTTTAATACATTGTTTTATAATTATCAGTGATAAATATGAATTTAGTTAAAATTATAAAAAATCTAAAAAAACAAGTAAAAAAGTACAATATAAAAGGTAGTGTTTTATTATTAGCTCTTTTTGTTTTATTATTCTCATTTACTATTATAATTATTCTTTACTTAATAAATAAGAGATATGTTATATATGCTAAAGGAGAAAGAGAAAATTACTTAAAAGCTATATATCCCCAAAAAAAGAAAGATATCCTAGATTACCTACTAAAAAAAGCGATACAAGAATTTTATTATACTTCTTTAATATATAACCAAGAAGGATTATATGAAGTTTATAAAAATAGTGAAACTTTTTATACCCCCCTAACAGCACCTTTAGCAAATATATACATGCTTTATAAATTGTACTCTATAACTAATTTAAGTACATTTAAATATTATATAGATTTTAATTTATATGGTTATAATACTGCTACTACAATATACGCAACAGCTAAAAAGGTATTTTTAACTCAATATCTATCTTACCACAGTAGTGATTTCAAATTTAAACATTTACTTTCTAAAGATAATCTAAACCCTAAAGAAAAAGAATTAATAAAAAAAATTATAGATATAAACAAGCAGCAAATATTAACTGTTTTTAAAGATTTAGGAAATGTAAGATTTAACGAAGGATACATATATGAAATAGGATCAGTTAATATCACCCCTTCCAATCTATCAATTACTAAAAATATAAAAAATATAACTATTTTCTTTTATGTAAATGATAGCCCATATAAAATGATAATATCAAACACTAAAATACAAACTAATATATCAAATGTAATAGATATAAATACTCAAACAAGTGATTCAAATACCATTATATATCCATATATGAATACATATATAAAAAGTACTATTATTCAATCTACTAATGCAAAAATAATAAAACTTTAATAATAAAACTTTAACTAAAAAATGGACATACATATCTTAGAAAATTCATCCTTTAATACTAACAAAAATCAATTTGATATTTATTATAAAATAGAAAATGAAATAAAAAAAGATAAGTGTATAAAAATAGAAGATAATTTAAAACCATTTATACCTTATGAATACCTAAATCCGATACAAACTATATTTTTAAAATATTATGAATCGGGAAATTGTATAATATCAACCCCAACTTCTTCAGGTAAAACCGGTATAATCTACATTAGTTTTTATAAAAACTATTACTTAAATAAAGATTTTAAATTCATATATACTGCTCCAACTAAAGCATTAATTGAAGAAAAATATAATGAATTTTCTTTATATTTTAAAAGCCTTTTTAAAGAAGATAAAAAATACGTAGATATTAAAACAGGAGATTATTTTACCAAAAAAGTAGATAAAGATAGTTTATTAATAACTACAACATTTGATAGTTTATCAATAGCATTAAGAAATAATTTAGATTGGGTTAAAGATAGGAATTTAATAATAATAGATGAGGTTCATAGTTTTATAAATAGTATGGGAAAATTTATTCCTGAAATATTAGCAATATCCTTAGAAAGGAATATTCCTTTAATATTACTATCTGCTACTTTACCAATAATTAATGATCTAAAAGATTATATAAAAAGTAATCTAAATATAATAAGTAATTTCAGACCCGTTAAACTAAATAAATATTATCTTCATTTAACCAAAGACAGTATAGACAGGAATTTTTTAAAAAAAATGAAAGAGCTTAACATAACTAAAGCTAACGATATTTATATTTTATATATATTAAGTCAAGCATATAATAGGGCATTACTAAGAGAGAAAGTAATTATATTTGTATGGTCAAAAAAATTAGGCTGGCAATTCTTAAAATATTCGAGTTTATTAAATCTAAAAATATTCAATAAAACATTAAATTTTGAGATAGAAAATAATCAAAATAATAATGAGAGTAAATCAAATCAAATAGAAATAGCATTTCACAATGCAGATTTACCTTATGAAGAAAGAAAAGAAATAGAAGAAGAATTTAGAAAAGAAGAGAGTAATTTAAGGATATTAATTTCTACTCAGACCTTAGCTTTAGGAGTGAATTTACCTGCAGATACTGCTTTTATTAATATAAAAGCATTTTACGATAGTAATTTCAATATAAATTTATTACCTTCTAATTTAGATATAATCCAAGAAGAAGGAAGAGTTGGGAGATTTGGACTTAAAGAAGAAGGCTTCTCCTTTAGAACCACCTGGTCTTTACCTTATAATATAAAAAAAAATATTGACTATTATATAGATAATTTTGATTCTAAGTTATTTATAAAAAAATACCTCGATAATTCCGTTATTTATAGTAATATATTTTTATTACTTTTAAGTTCGTTTAAAATATTTAAAGATGAAAGATTAATTTATAAATCAATCTTCTATAAATACCTAAAACAGGATTTAAATGAAATAGCATATTATTTAATAGATTTACTAAAAAAATGGGAATTTCTAAATAAAGATAATGAATTAACTTTTAAAGGTAATCTATCTTTATTAACTAATTTACCTCCACATTATCTTCAAGGATTTTTAGATATATACTATTTACAAAATAACAAAACAAATAATTACTTTAATATAAATAAGATTCTAGCTTTAAGATTACTATTACATAATAAAAATTTTAATTCTTTTAATGATTTATACGAAAAAATTGAAGATTATAAAACTAAGTTTTTTAAATACTATAATTTTTCAAAAAATGAAGTAATTAAAATAGTATCTCAAGTATTAGAATATTTATCATTATTTGAATTAGATCCCAAAAATAAAGAGAGAATAGAAAAGGGGATATGGGAATATCTTTTCTGGATATCTTCCATTATAACTTCAGATAGCTCATTTACCAAACCTATTGGAGAATACTCTAATTTATACTTAGAAGCTAATTACTTAACTTGGATCCTAAATAAAATCTTCAAATATTACAATAACAAAGACAATGAAATATTTTTTTTAAAAAGATATATCTTAAGTTTAATATTTGGTTGTAATCCAAATTATTCCATATTAGCTAAAATAAAAGGAATAGGACATAAAAGATTAGGCATAATTTTTAAAATATTATCATATTTAAATATTGATATTCTAGAAAATGAAAGAGATATAATAAACTACTTACAAGGTTTAGATAAAGCTACTAACATTCTAAATAATAATGAAAAGGAAGAATTAATAAAAATAAAAAATATATTAAAAGATATAAAAATAAAGCAAAATATATTAAGATAAACAAAGATAAATATATAGGGAGTTAATTATGAGTAAATCAAATAACTTATTAAATAATAAAATAAAAAAAGCAATGATATTAGCAGGAGGAGAAGGCACAAGATTAAGACCACTAACCTATATATTACCAAAACCCTTAGTTTATGTAGTTAATAGACCATCTATTGAATATATTATAAAATTCTTATATGATTTTGGAATAAAGGAATTTGCTATTAATATTAGCTATAAAGCAGAATTGATGGAAGAGTATGTGCAAACAAGATTTAAAAAAGAGTTCAAAGATTGTAGTTTATATATATTAAAAGAAAAGAATTTATCGGGTACAGCTGGACCTGTAAAAAAACTAAAAGATTTCTTTAAAGATGATAATTTCATAGTAATAGGTTCTGATGATATTTTTGATTTTGATTTAAACTATTTAATAGAATCTCATATAAAAAATGAAAACATAGCAACAATTGCTTTATATAAAGTAGATGATCCTTCTCAATTCGGAGTAGCTGTAATTGATGATAATAACAATATTATTAATTTTCAAGAGAAACCAAAAGAAAATCCTATTTCTTATTTAGCCAATACAGGAGTATATATTTTTAGCCCTAAAATATTTGATTATATTTTATCTGAGGATTACTATGATTTTGGAACTCAAGTTTTTTATAACCTACTTCAAGATAAAGCTAAATTCCAAGGAATAAATATTACCAACAAACCATTTAATCTAAAATACTCCTTTTGGGTAGATATAGGAAATATTAAAACCTATTTTCAAGCCAATAAAAAACTAATAGAACTAAAACACCCATTTATAAAATCAAGAATAATTAAAACACTAAATAGTACTTTAGTTCTTGATGAAAATGTAGAGATAAATTCAAATACAGTAGTTAATGGATTTGCTATAATAGGTAAAAATTGTAAAGTATCTGGCTATATATCCAATTCAATAATCTGGCCTAATAATACAATAAATAACTCATACTTAGAAAACTCCATTATAACTCACACATCAAATAATAATAATATTTCATTTTTTGATTAAATGTAAATTAAAACTAGAATTAAATGTCTAAAGAATTACAAGAAAACTTACTCACAATATCAAAAATAATTAAATTTCTATTAATTACTTTAATTTTATTTATCATTTACAATTTATTATTGTTTTTTAAAAATATTGTTAATATAATGGTTTTAACTTTCTTTTTTTCTATAGCAGTTAAATATATATCTGATTATATAGAAAAGTTAAAAAATTATAGAAATCCATTTTCTAAAATACTGTCTCTTTTTTCAAGAGATTTTATAATACTATTAATAATAATCTCTTTTCTTTTAGTTTTAATTAGTATTTTATTAATTATAATCCCATCAATAAATATATATATAAAAGAAACAACCGAAAACATAACATATACCATAAATACTTTTAAATTATTAGTAGAAAAATATTTTTACATAATAATAGAAAAACTAAATATTCAAAACTTAAATATAGAAGACGTATATAAAACCTTTTTAAATGAATTAAATAATAACATACCTAACATAGCAAACTTTATAGTAAATATCGTATTAAATAGTACAAGTATAATAGGAAAAGCAATATTAATTAGTGTTTTAACTTTCTATTTCACAAGAGATTATAATAAAATCAAAGATTTTTATATAAATATCCTAAGTAAAAAAAAAGAAAATAAAGAAGAAATAAAAGAATTACTAAAAAAAATAGAAGATACAATAGGGAAATTTATTTTAGGACAATTATTTGCTGCT
>JAPYWL010000027.1 GCA_028276365.1 Deltaproteobacteria bacterium
AGTAAATATTTAGGCATAAATGCTGTAAAGATCAGCAAAACAACAGTAGATTATATAAATCATTTTAAACAAGATTTAGATAAAGTTTTCGAAAATGAAGATTTAAAAAAAAATTTTAGATGAATTAAATAATTTTTGTACCGATGATATAGATACGATTTCAGATTTTGTAACTAATTCTAACAGTTTTTGTAGCAGCTTAATTAATGCTTTTCAATGTAAAGAAGAATTTGCTGAGTTATTAAAAATATACAAGGAGCTAAATCCTAAAGTTGTTTTAGGAATAGGGAGCTACAGAGGTGGAACTTTATTTTCCTTCATTAAATTAGCTCCTAATGATTCTATTTTTATTAGTATTGATTTACCATTTTGGGGAATTGAAAATTATGATAAAATTCAAAAATATGAAGGATATATAAACATTTTGTTTAATTAATTTTTAAAAGAAAATCAAAAGCTTTACCTTATTAGAGATAGTTCTATATTGAAAAAACTTTTAATAAAGTTAAAGAAATATTGGATAATAAAACAATAGATTTTTTATTTATAGATGGAGATCATTCTTATAAAGCAGTTAAGTCAGATTTTGAAAATTATTCTAAATTTGTTAGGAAAGGTGGAATAATTGCTTTTCATGATATTATTTATAGTGAAGGCGTAAATAGAATTTGGAATGAAGTTAAAAATAAAGGAAAATCTTATAGAGAATTAATCAAAGATTCTAATTCACTTGGAATAGGAGTTTTATATTTATAAATTAATATAAATAATAATGGTAGTTCTATTTCTGAATAAATGGTATCCTAATTTGGAAAATCCTAATAGTTCTATTTTTGTTAGAAAACATGCTAAAGCAGTTTCCTTTTTTGCCAAAGTTATTTCTTTCCATATATCTCCCTCTACTAAAATTAAATCTATTTTAAAAATAGATAATTTCCTAGATGAAAATATTGATACTATTATCATTTATTATAAAAAATCAAATTTTGTTTTTGATTCCTTTCTTTACATTATTTGTCTTATTATTGGAACTTTTATTATACTAAGGAATTATAAAAAAATTGACTTGATACAAGTTAATATAACCGCATCATTAATGTTATTTATTGCTTTATTTTTTAAATTATTTAAAAATGTAAAATTTATAACTTTAGAACACTCAACTTTTTATCTACAAATTATAAATAAATTGGATAAATTAGATTTAATAAAAAAAATTCTTTTGTTTTTTATAAAAAAAATGATTTTATTTTCTAATGGAATTATTTGTGTAAGTGAATCTTTAAAAGAATCTATGAAAAAATTAGGATTTAATAATAAATTTTATGTTATTCCAAATGTGGTTTTTGAAGGATTTGAGAATATTAAAATTAAACAAAGTTTTGAAGATAATATTATAAAAATTATTTCAGTTTTTAATTTAAATGATAAAACGAAAAATATAAGTGGCTTATTGATAGGATTTAAAAAATTCTTAGATACCTATAAAGAAGAATTTAAAGATAAAGATATTATACTTGATATTTATGGAGATGGTAAAGATAAAAGAAAATTAACAAATTTAGCTTCTGAATTAAATTTATTAAATAAGAATGTGTTTTTTAAAGGAGTAATGGATAATAAAGTTTTAAAGGATTTAATGAGTGATTATGATTTTTTTGTCCTGTTTAGTAGAGTAGAGACTTTTTCAGTTGTTACTTTAGAAGCTATGTTATGTGGATTACCTGTTATAGCTACTAGATGTGGAGGTCCCGAAGAATATCTTAAACCAGAATATGGGATTCTAATTGATAAAGAAGATATTGAACAATTAGTCAATGCTTTTTATTTCATGTGTAGAAATTACAAAAATTTTGATAGAGAAAAGATCTCTGAATTTGTCAAAGAAAACTACTCTTATAGTAAAATTTCTAATAAATTTAAAGAGTTATATCAAGAAATATTAAATATTTAGTTAAAGCGTTATTTAAGTTAAAATATTAAAAAAAATATGAAGGTTTTAGGTAGATTTTATAGAATATAAGAAGTAAGGGGCGGCATAGCTCAGTGGTTAGAGCAAGGGAATCATAATCCCTGGGTCCGAGGTTCAAATCCTCGTGCCGCCAAATCCATATCACCCTTAATTATGCTTGATTTTTTAATTTTTACTACTTTAATTTTTTTATCTAATTTCTTTTATCTTCTTACTCCTTATAGAATGTATAACATAAGATTAACAGAAGCTTTTTATTTATATTCATTTGTCTCTTTTTTTTACCAAACTAATTTTTTTCTTTCTACTTTAGCTATTATATTTTCTAAATTGCTATTTTCTTTTATTGAATATAAAGATTTAAAAAATAAGCAAATCTATTTTTATCTATTATTTATTGAAAATATACCGATCTTTGTTCTCTTTATTTTGTTTAAGTTGTTTTTTATTAAAACTAGTTCTCTTATTTTCTTACTTCCTCAAATATTAGTTTTTAACTTTATATTTTATTTAGTTAATTATTTACTTATAGAGATTATTAATATGTTTTTTAACGTAAAATCCTTTATAGATGTTAGAAAGTTTATTTTATTTTTTAGTTTTAGAAATTTGATTATAAATTTAATATTGAATTTAATATTATTTAAACTATTAATAGATTTGAAATTAGTTTTATGGAGTTATATTTGGTTAGTTGTTTTATTACCAATAGTTTTAATTGGTAAGAATTATAATTGGTTGATAAATGCTGCGAAATTGACTATAGAGAATATTTCTAAGATAGTTGATAATAGGAATCCTTATGGGATTAATCATAGTTTAAAAGTAGCTGAATTAGCTAAAGAATTAAGTATAAAATTAAACTTAAATTATGAAGAAATAGATAAGATTTACCATGCTGCCAAGATAATGAATATAGGATATATATCTATTCCTGAATATGTATTTTCAAAAAATAAACCTCTAAATGAAAACGAGAAAGAATTAATACAAAAGCATCCACTTATTGCTGCTAATATTTTAGAAAAATTAAATTCATATTCTGAAATAGTATCTATTGTTAAGCATCATCATGAGAATTGGGATGGGTCTGGATATCCTGATAAACTTCAATCCAATCTTATACCTTTGGGTTCTAGAATTATTAGAATTTGTGATGTATTTGTTGCATTAATTAGTGATAGAGCTTATAGAAAAGCTTATTCAGTTCAAGAAGCTATTAATATTATGAAAGAAAACCAAAATCAATTTGATCCTAATATATTACCCGTTTTTTTTGAACTTATAAAAGAAAAAAACATGTTATAATTACTTTTATATTAAAGTGGGATAATAAATAATGCTTAATTATTCAATAGCAAAGAATAATCTAAAAAAAAGAGATTTCATTTTAGGTTATCTTGTTATGATTTATTTTTCTTTTTTTTCTACTTTGTATCTTTATTTACCGCTAATTATTAAAAATTTAGGAGTTGATAATAGTTATATTGGTATCTTAGGGACTTTTTACTCTTTAGGTTCTGTATTATCTGGTTTTTTGATATCTCCTAAAGTAGATAAATACAAAAAATATACTTCAATTTTTATAAGAATTGCTATTATTATACAGTCAATTTTAATTCTTTCTTTATTCTTTAACAATAATCTTTATTATTATATTTTCAGTTTATTATTAATCGGATTAACTGGTGCTTTTTATATTGGTACTTGTTTCTCTTTATCTAATAATAGAGGTATAACTGTATCTATTTCTTCTATTGGTTTTTTAATTGGATATTTTCTTGGCTCTGTTATTAATAACTATAAAATTATGTTTATTCTTATATTTATTTTGTATATCTTAGGTTTTATATTTTCTTTTCTAATTATATTAAAGAAAAATGAAATTACTAACAAAGGGGTTGAAAATTCAGATGATACTAATTCATTAAAAGTTTTTGTTAAAAATATCAATATTTATTTACCATTAGTTTTTAGGCATAGCGGGGCTGCTATGATATGGTTATTCTTTACCTATATTTTACTTAACCATTATCATATGGATTTAAAAGCTATAGGGATTTTAAATGCAATTAATATAATAGTTCAAACTTTTTCTAATCCTATTTTAGCTATATTTGCTTATAAAATAAATAAAAGATTAGCTTCTTTTATATTGGTAAGCTTAGGATATTTTTTATCTTCTTTATATTTTTTACTTTTTTATTTTACAAAGGATTTTCATTTATTGGTTCTATTACAGATAATCTTAGGGTTATCTTTTACCGCTTTATATTTAGGAAATATAGAAGCTCTTATACTAAATAATGAGAAAGAAAAAGTTACTGCTTTAAGTTTGCTATCTTCTATTATGTCACTATCTAATTTAATTGGTTCGTTTTTGGGAACAGTTACTTTTAAGTTTGGATATAAGTTTATGTTTTTTTTAGCTTTTGTTTTAGCTTTTTTAGCTTTCTCTTTTTATATATTAAGTAATTATAAAATTTTATTAGATTTTCTTAAATATAGGGAGGAGAAATTATGATTGAGTATATAAAAAAATTACCTAAGATATCTATTTTAAGTTTATTAGTTTTTATATTAATTTTATTTAAGTTTTTATCAATTAGTGGGGTAAGTGTCTTTATTGTATCTGCTTTAGCTATATTAGGTATTGTTGTTATAATAGGTAAGGCTACTGAAGAAATTTCTTTATATTATAATCCTGTTGTAGCTGGTGTTATTAACGCTACTTTTGGGAATATAACTGAACTTATAATAAGTGTTATTGCATTAATAAAAAATGAAGTAGAAGTGGCATTAGCTTCTATTATTGGTTCTATGTTAGCTAATTTATTATTGTTATTAGGATTGTCTATGATAGCAGGTGGTACTAAATATAGTGAGCAAAAAATAGGTTATCAAGCTACTCAATCTAATATTACTTTACTTGCTATTATCTTATTATATTTAACTATCCCATCTATTATTCCTTTATCTCCTATATTTGATAAATCTATTACTCCTGATTTAGCTAATAAAATATTACTAAATATTAGTTTTTATTTTTCTGTTATTATTTTAATAACATATATTTTTGCATTAATTTTTCAATTAAAGACGCATAAATCTATATTTATACCAGAAGGAGAGAAATTAACTGAAAAGCCAGAGTGGCCCTTAGGTTTTTCTATAATAGTTTTACTAATATCTACGGTAGCTGTTGCTTTTAGTAGTCACATGTTTGTAGATTCTATAGAGGAAACCCATAAGATTTTAGGGTGGTCAAAGTTTTTTATTGGTGGTATTATTGCTGCTGTCGTTGGTAATGCAGCAGAAGGTGCAGTTGCTATTTGGGTTGCTAGAGATAATAAAATTTCCCTTAGTTTTCAAGTAGCTATTAGTTCCTGTAATCAGGTAGGATTACTTGTTGCCCCTTTATTAATAATCATTGGTAAATTTTTAGGTTTAGATGTAGCTCTTAATTTTAATTTATTTGAAATAGTTGCTATGTTTTCTGCTTTTATTATCGCTTTTGCTGCCTTAGTTGATGGTAAAACTAATTGGTTTGAAGGTGTCGTTTTTGTTATTACTTACGTCATGATATCTATTTTATATTTTCTACATCCCTGAAAAATTAAATTTATATAAAAAATTTATATAAAAAAGGAAGTTATAATACATAATGAAATTTATAACTGCATTAAACTGTATGGATGGAAGAACTATTAAACCAATACTGAAATATTTTCAAAAAAAATTAAACCTAAACGATTTATATATAGATATGATTACAGAACCTGGAATGGATGGATTCTTAAAAAAACAAAGAAAATATTTATAAATTAGAACAAAAAATAAGAATATCATTAATTAATCATGATTCAGATTATATTATAATTGCTGGACATTATAACCTTGCAGAGAACCCCATTAGTGACAAACAACATAATAATGAATTATTAATATAGATGGAGTTTATATAGATAAAAATTACTAAGTAGAGGAAGTAATTAATATTGAAATAGATAATGCGTAAAACATTATTTTTTTATTTATCAAAGGAAATGATTTTACCTTTTTTTATTGGGTTAATTGGATTTATTATATTTATGATATCAGAGATGTTATTTATTTTAGTAGATCAGGTAATATCTAAGGGTTTGGATTTAGGTAGTTTTATAAAGATAATAATTTATAGAATCCCTGCTTTTTTAATTATTGCTATACCTGTAGCTAATCTATTTGCTATTATAAATTCCATTACTAAGTTAGAATCTAATTTTGAAATAACTTCTTTAAGAATATTAGGAATTAGGTTTTATTTTATAATACTTCCTTTTTTAGTTATAGGTTTATTTTTGAGTTTAGTATCGTTCTTTTTAAATGAAACAATAGTTCCTTTATCTATGAGTGCTTCTGAGAAAATTGTTAAAGAAAAAATAATAAAAGCTCCTTTAGCTTTCCTACAAACTAATGTATTTTTTAAATTACCCGATGGTAAAATTATTATAATTAAAGAAATAGATAAACAAAAAGGGGAAATGAATTATATTACTTTAATAGATAATAATACAGGTTTTTATCCAAGGATAATAACTGCTTCTAAAGGAGTAGCTAAAGATTTCAAAATAATTTTATATAATGGTTTTATTACTGACATATCTTATAAAGGGTTTATAAAATCTCAAGCTAAATTTGAAAAATTAATTATTCCTTTAGATATATCTGTAGACAAAATAACAGAGGAATTAAAAACTCCTTGGGAAATGAAGTATTCAGAACTAAAAGAAAAAGTAAATGAAATTGAAAAAATAGGGTTAAAAGATAATTATTTAAAAACCCAGTTATATTTAAAATTTAGCTTACCTTTATCTAATATAATTCTGATTTTATTATCATTACCATTAGCAGTAATGTTTGCAAGGAAAGGTCGGTTTATCGGATTATTTCTAAGTGTATTTTTAATATTTTTTTACTATAGTAGTTTTTCTTTTTTTGTAGCATTAGGGAAAAATAATATATTGAATCCTTTTTTAGCAGCTTTTTTAGCTAATTTTATTATGTTATTTGCTGGAATTATTTTGATATATATTCTTGAAAAGTAGCTTATAAAAGTATAAAAGTAGCTGATAAAGGAGGTATAAGATTAAAAATATAGAATAGTAAAGGTGGGGTAGGGCGGTAGCTCAGTTTGGTAGAGCGGTGGACTCCAAATCCATTGGTCGGGGGTTCAAATCCTCTCCGCCCTGCCTATTCTTATTATATTCCAAAGGAGACTTAAAAAATAAGTAGTATTTTATTATTAAAATGTATTTTTTTAGGAAAAACATGTTAGAAAATTTCTATAATGTAAATCAAGGAATAAATATATCAAGCAAAAAAAAATATTTAAGTTATAAATCTTTAATATTTATTATCTCTTCATTTATTCCTATTGCCCTTAAAACAAACAATATTATTCAAAAAATAAATTATAATTATTAATGAGATATTTTATATTTTTTTTAGCTTTAATATATTTTATTTTTAAATTCTTATTTGACAAAATTTATTATACCTTAATCCCTAACTATTTAGTAATAGATTATAACGATTACGTTAATTTTAGTTCTAATTATGTTTATAATTACAAAGAATTATTAGATAATGAAATTCTAAATTATGTTAATGGTATTTCTTTTAAGTTATTAAGTTTAAAAGAGTTAAAAAATAATAATATTATTGATTTAATTTCTAAAAAAGAATTAGCTATAAATCCCAAATTTTGGATAACTTATTTAAGTAATGATATAAAATCAAATGATATTAATACTACTTTCATTTATACGAATGATAGCTATTATTTAGATAGTATTTATTCAATTTTGAATAGATTATTTCAAAATAAAGTTTATAAATTAGGCTTAGTTATTAAAGTTGATATAGATTATGATTATATTAGTTCTTTAGAAATATTTCCTTTAAAAGAAGTAGAATATTATAGATTAAAAACTAAAACTATTGTTTGGAGGGTTAGTTCCTATTTTTATCAATTAGATAAATTAGATTTTATAAGAAATAATGATATAATTATTTTTAATGGGTCATTTATTAGTGGATATCCTTTTTATTTAAAAGATTTAAAAGAATTTTTTATTAATAAAAACCTTATTTTTGGGGTTTTAGAATACTATAATGTTAAAAATATTCAAAGAGGTTCTAAGGAATTAGCTAATTTGCTTCCTTTAGAAAATAAAATAAAAGTATTTAGTACCCTAACTATTAAAGACAAATCTCCTAATTCCATTATTAATTCCGTAGACTTGGCGTTTAATGAAAGAAATTGTAAATTAATATTTTATCGATTTAATGATAATCTTGATTTTAGACAAAATATAGATTTAATTAAAGAGATATCTAAGAATATTTTAAAAATAAATAATCATATTTATAAAAATAAAGAAATCAATAAAAATTATAATTTAATTTTTTATTTAAAATTGATTGGGATTTTAGGTTTAATTCTCTTTATTATTTATTCTTTTGCTTCCATTAACTATTACTATGATTACTTAATAAGTCAAAACTATAACGTTTCTAATAGATTATTTTTTATTCTTAGTATTTCAGGACTATTTTTGCTTATTTTCTCATTTATTTTTAAAATTAAATTTATTTTTAATGTTTTAGTTTTATTATTTAGTAGCTTTATTATTGCTGTATTTATATATAGGGAAATCTTTGAAAAATTAATTGATCAAAATATGAAATTTAATTTCATTTTAGCTTATTTTAAATTAATCTTGTATTTAATTTTATTTGCTTTATTTATTCAAAGTGTTATATTAGCTTTTGATATTAATAATAATTTAAATTTATATTTAGGGATAGATAAGGTAGCTGGTATCAAACTGATTTTAATTTTACCTATTATTTTAAGTATTTTTATGGTATTTAATTATAGAGAGATAAGGTATTGGTTATTAAGTAGGATGAAAGTTATGGATTTTATTATTATTTTAACCTTAGTTGGCTTAAGTGGATTTTATTTATTAAGGAGTGGGAATACTGGTTTTACTTTGCCTTTTGAAAATGAAATTAGAAATATATTAGATACCATTTTTATTGCTCGTCCAAGATTTAAAGAATTCTTAATAGGAAATCCTATATTGTTATCCCTTTTATATTTTGTATATTTAAAAATAAATAGTCCTAATGTTATAAGTAACAGTGTTTTTAGAATTATTCAGTTTTTATTTGTTCTTTCATTTATAACATTTAGTGATATAATAGATACGTTTTTACATATCCATAGTTTTGTTATATACGGTGTAATAAGAACAATAACAGCAGCTTTATTAGGATTAATTGTTTTTTATATTTTATTCCTTATTTTAGATAAAACAAAAATAATTAAGTTTAAATAAACTATTGTTATCAAGGTATAAAAATTATGATAATATGTAAAAAAATTAAAATAAAGATAAAAAAAATTGATAAAAGTCAATAAAAATGAAATAGATTTTAGGGGACATTTTATAAAAAAGTGGGTATAAAAATAGTGAGGAGAGAAAAAGGAGGTGAAAAAATATGAAAAAAAGAAAAAAAGGGTTTACATTAATAGAATTGATGATCGTTATAGCTATTATAGCAATATTAGCAGCAGTATTGGTACCTAACTTTATGAGAGCAAGAGAAGCATCCAGATTAACCGCTTGTAAATCTAACCTAAAAAATATATCTACTGCAGTTGAAACCTATTCTAACGACAACGATGGCATATATCCTGGAGATACTAACTTTAAAGAAATTAAGAGTGGCGAAACTTTGGGAATAGGTACATTAGCTAGTACCTATATTGGGAAAACTCTCAATTGTCCAGCAGCAGCAAAGCCTTACACATATAGATTAGCTACTGCTTCAGGAGCAGGATACTGGATATATTGTCCAGCAGCTCCCGGTAGTGGGGCTAGTGGTGTTTCTAGAAAGCATCGTAAGAATAATAATGATGGTGGCCCAATTTTTGATTCCGCAACTGGTATTCAAGAAAAATTTTAATAAGAACATACTTTTTATATAGGGGAGGGGTTTTTATCCTCCCCCTTAATTTATTTACTAAGGTATTGAAAATATAAAAGAAGTTTTAAAAGGTATGGAAAATGAGTGAAAAAAATAATGTAAAAAATAAAAGAGGTTTTACTTTATTAGAATTAATGATAGTAATCGCTATAATATCTATATTAGTGATGGTTTTGATCCCTAATTTTGTGGGAGCTAGAAATGCTGCTAAGTTAACAAGTTGTAAATCTATAATAAAAAATATTTCAATAGTTCTAGAGATTTATTCTCAAGATAATGGTGGAGTTTATCCAAATGTTGATATTGCTGAAATAAAAATGTCAGGTAATCCTTTAGCTGCTTATATTGGTAAAGAATATAAGTGTCCTGTAGCTAATAAATACTATGAATATAAAGAAAATAGTTCTAACTACTATATTTATTGTCCTACTTATAGTACTTCTTTGAAGCATAAAAATAGAACAACTATAATAACAAAGCTTGCTTTTTCTCCTAAAGAAGGGTTTATTACTCAATATTAATTATTTTTTTCACTTTTCATATTTATATTATTTATTTTTCTATGTTTACAAGTAGTAGGAAAATAGAAGAGATATTTTTTTACTTATTCTTTATAATAATTCCTTTTATATTTTTTATTTATTTTTTATATAGTAATAAATTGATAGGTTTTATAGACGCTTCTAATCAATTTTTTCCATATAGGTATTTTTTAGCTAATAGTGTATTAAAAGGAGATTTACCGTTATGGTGGCCATATACAGCTTTGGGTTATCCATTTATTGAAACTCTTCAATCTGCAGTGTTCTATCCATTAAATTACTTATTTGTATTTTTATATAAAAGTAATCCATTCTTAGCTTATAATTTAGGAATAATATTTCATATAATATTATTACTTATAGTAAGCTATAGGTATTATCTATTTTTATTGGGAAATAGATATGTATCTTTCATAAGTAGTATATTATTTTCTTTAGGAGGTACGGCAGTAATATATAGTGATTATGCTAATTTCCATGCCTCAATTATATATTTACTATTGTGTTTATATAACCTACATTTAATTATATATAAATTGAAAAATAAGAAAGATATAAAAATAAATATACTTATATATAGTTTATCATTTGGATTATTAGTACTAGTGGGACATCCAAATATGATAGTTTATACCTTATTATATTCATTTATATATGTTTTAGGAGTTTTATTTATAGAAAAAGAATTATTTTTTAAAGTATTATTTTATTGGTTAATATCTTTATTTTTATCTTTTTTAATATGGGGACTACAATTTGTAATATTTAAGGAATATGATAGTGTAAGAAAATTAATTGCTAAAGAGGCTTTTAATTTAGGTTCTTATGATTTAAACCTTTTTTTATCTTATTTATTACCTTTTATTTATAAAAAAAACTATATAATATATTTATCTACAGAAAGCAGCACTTTATATTTTGAAATTATTCATTATATATTTGTTTTATCAATATTTAGTTTAATTTATTTTTATTATAGTTTTTTTGAAAATATAAAAGAAAAAAAGAATTACTACAATAAGTATGTATATATTCTAATTTTGTCTATATTATCTTTTTTATTATCATTAGGTAAATATACGATATTTCATTATATAGCTATGTTTTTCCCAGGATATGCTGATGTTAGATTACATTGGAGAAACTTAATTTTATTTGATTTTACATTAGCATTTTCCTTAGGATTTATGCTAAAAGATTTACTTTTTAATCCTAAATACTTTGTAAACATTTTAAAGAAAGTTTTAAAAATATTTTTGTTTTTTATTGTAGGCATTGTTTTGCTATCTTTTATTTTTGTTTATTTTACATATCAAGAAAATTTAGTAAATCTTTTTGATTTTAATTATAAATATTTATTAAATAATTTACCTTTTATAATAATAAGCATTTTATTCTGTATTTTAGGTTTAGTTATTTTGAAAAATAGAAAAATTTTTAAAAGATACTTTTATTTAGTTTTAGGAATTTTGGTAATGTTAATCTTAACAAATAACATTTTTTATTATTATACTATTTATAAAGAACAACCTGGTAAGAGTACTACTATTAATTTTTCAAATTATTTATTTTTTTATAACAACATAGCTAATAATATAAAAGAAAATAGTAATTTTTGGATAGCTTTCAAGCATTTAAAAAATAACATAGTTCAGCCTGCAAATATAAATAATATAGCAATTAATAGTAATAAAATATTTTTTGATTATTATGATCCTTTTTTATCTTTTGAAAAATGGTATTTATTAGAGAAAAATCTAAGTAATATATTTTTTCTCCATAGATTTAATTATATTTTGTCATTATTTGGTTTTAAATATTTATTTCATTATAATTCATTTTATTCAGATTTTGATAAAATCGTTATTAATGATTTATATAATATAAAGAGTATTGAAATAAATAAATATAAGCTAAATAATATTTTTATGGTACCTGTATATAAAAAAAATTCAAAAAATGAATTAATAGAACAAGCTCAAATAAATAATAATAGAATAACTTTATCAAATGATAACCCAATTATTTTCTATTTACCTTATTTTAAAGAATATAATAACTTATGTTTAGGATTGAAGATAAAAAAAACAAAAAAAGAAAATAATTTTAATAAATTTTATAGCTCTTTAATAGATATACCCAATGATATTTATTTAGCTATAGAAAGAAAGGATAATAATTTAATTGGCTTAGGAAATTTTTATACATTTTTTGTTCCATATGAAGAATATAGATATATAATGATTCCATTTAGTTTAGTTGGATTGACTATTCTTAAGCACAATTTAGATAATTTTATTTACACTTTTAATAATCAAAAATTTCTAAGATTTGCTATTGGTAGTAATTCTATCATTGAATATGAAATAGAAGGAATAGATATTTATTATTACCCAGATTATTATAATCCAGGAGTTTATGATAATAAAGAATACTTAACTTATGAGAAAATAGTAACTAATAGAATACCTTTAGCTTCAGGAAGAGCATTTGAGACTTTTATATATAAAAATAATAACTCAATGGAAATAATAGATAGTGTAGTAAAATTGGGAATAAGCAAAGATATATTTGAACTAAAAAAAGACATATTATTAGTTAATTTTAATTTTAAGGAAGAAGCAAAAATATATCCCGAATACATTCAAAAATTAAAAGAATATTCAAATATAAATAAACTAAAATATCAAAACAATTATGCTAACATAACACAAAATAATATAAGTAATTTAAACTTTGTAAGATCAAAAATAACTGATAAAGAAATATTTAAAAAAAATAATGAAATAAGTTTTAAAGTAAAAAGTGAGGGAGATAGTTTTATTGTAATTAATCACTCTTATTATAAATATTGGAAAGGATATATAGATAATATAGAGGTACCTGTATTAAAAGTAAATGGTATAGTAATGGGGATAATAGTACCTAAAGGTGAGCATAAAGTAGTATTAAAATATGAACCTTGGTATGCTAGATTCTTTTTTGTTCCTTTTTTTGTAATTACTATTTATTTCATTATTATAATGATATTACTAAATCGTAAAAATTAATTATAATTTTATACTTTTTTTACTCATTTGGAATTCTATAGGATTATTTTAAATTTTTTTTAAATAAATAATAGAAAAAGTAATTAAAAATTTTAAAGTTTATTAAATTTTATTTAGAATTCTAATTTATAATAAAGTGATGAAAAAAATTAAAGAGATTTTTAACGAATTAGAACAAGGAAATTTTATAAGAATAGGTAATTTAAAAGATATAGTAGATTTTGATATTCCTGAATTAATTCTAAATTTTAAAATAAGGAAAGCTAATATTCAAGACAAAAATTATATTAAAAATCTATATAAAGAAGTTTATGGATATAATTATTCCTTACCTGAAGTAACTGATGAGGATTTATTAAATGAAATCCTACTAAATCCTGAAAATATATGGTTATTAGTGTATGATAATGAAAATAAAATCTGTGGATCTTTATTATTTAGGATCGATAAAAAGAATCTACTAGCTAAAGCTTTAGCAGCGGTCGTAAAAGAAAAATATAGAAATAACAAAATATTTGAATTACTATTTCATTTGGGATTTAATTATTCTATTCTTAAAGCAGAAGCAGTATATGCTTTAGCTAGAACCATAACAATAGGTCCTCAAAAAGTACTTTTTAAAAATAATTTCATACCTGCTGGAATATTCCCTAATGTCAGAAGAGTATTAACTTATGAAAATCACGCATTGTTTATATACTTAACCCAAAAAGGACTTAAAAAACGTGAAAAGATAACCAAAATGAACATACTTGTTAATGAAATATACCAAATCCTACAAAAATATTTAATCAGATTAATCTATAAAGAAAATAAATTAAATTTAAATGCTTCTGAATTTTTTAAAGAAAAATATCAAAAAGTACTAATCCAAAAACTAAATTTTAAACCTATTATTTTGGATAATATAAATATAATAATAGATAATGTTGAAAAAGAATATAATGAAAAACTTAATAAATTAAGATTTAAATTTATGCCGTTTCATAAACCAAATTTTAAAATAAAAACATCACTTGGCTCTATTTTTTTACATTTTAATTATATAGATAAACACTGTGCTATAATGGGATTAGAAGTAGAAGATGACTTGGAAAAAATCTATAACATTTTTTATAATATCCCATTTATAGTAGATAAATTAGATGCTAGATATTTAGAAGTCTTATCAAAAGCTGAAAATTATTTTTATCATAATATACTAATAGACATAGGATTTATACCGTGCGCTTATTTCCCAATTATGCTAAAAGAAAATAATAAAAGAAAAGATGTAGCAGCATTCTTTTACCCCTTTAATTTCCCCAATCTAAAAAATATGATAGTACCTGATATATTTAAAGAATACCTAAAAGTAATATACTCATTTTTAGTAAATAAATTACAAGAAGAAATAGAATTAATAGAAACTTTTAAAATATAAAATACTACCAAAATTTTATAAAAAATCCAGTATAATAACTTAAAATTAAACCTAATATGATATTATATATTATAAAAAACTGTAGTTTTCTTTGTTTTATAAAATTATCAAGGATTTTAAGTGCTATTATTCCAAAAATAAATGAAAAAACAATAGCTATAATAATACCTACTAAATTTATATCCTCTTGTAAATAAACTTTATTTTTAATAAATTTGAATAACTCATATAAGAAAGCAAGGGCAATAGTAGGGATAGAAACTATAAAAGAAAATCTGAAAGCTTCATATGGATTAAGTTTAGCTAAAATAGACCCAAAAATAGTGCTACCACTCCTTGATAAACTCGGGATCGCTGATAACCCCTGTAAAAAACCAATAACAAATAAATCACTTATTTTAAGATCTTGAACAGATTTATTTAATTCCGTTTCATTTTTTAATTTATTATTAATAATAATTAAAAAAATAGCATTAACAAATAAAAAAACACTTAATAACTCCATTTTTGAAAAATAATCTATTTTATCTATTATTAAAGCAATTGGGCTTGTAAAAATTACTGTCCAAAAAATCTGAATAAAATACTTTTTACTATAATCTAAAATTATATCTTTAAAGTATATAATTGTAGCTAATAATGTTCCTAAATGTGCAAATATATCTAAGGTAGTAGAGTAGGGGAGTTTTAAAAGAATTTCTACTAATTTTAAATGAGCTGTACTACTAATAGGTAAGAACTCTGTTAAAGCCTGAACTATCCCTAAAAAAACATATTTTATATAATCCATTAGAATTATTCCTTCCTAAATTATTTTAAAAGATTATAATTTATAATTATAAATATTTATTTTTTTACCTCTTTAATTTGAAGGTATATATAATAAAAAAGTTTAAAATATATAAAGGGATAGTTAAATTGATTAAAAAATTAGAAACTCACAAAAAATGCTATAAAATTATGAAATTAAATAAAACTATTGAAGAGAAAATAAAAATTAAAAAGGGATTAACAATAATAGAAGTTGTTATTTCTTTTAGTATAGCTATAATATTATTATTATCTATGCTAATTGTAGTCTATTGGGGATCAAATATAAGTACTATTAATCAAAAATTTATAGATATTTCTAATATACTTAATTTTATTTCTTATGAATTACAAAATAATACAGCTAAATACTTTTATATCAATAACTTAAATAATGAACTAACTTTAAGAACTGATGCAATCAATAACTTAGAACAAACAATTAAAAGTTATAACTACAAAATAGGTAATTCCTATGATTACCATATTGATTCCATTAACTATTCTAAGTATTCTAATTCTAATACTCTTTATGAAGTAAGAGTTAAGCTATCTTATATTCATAAAGGTACAAAAAGAATAAGTGAAATATCTACTCTAATTTCAACTACTAATTTAGAAATAAGAGCAATAAATAATAATTTTCCACCAAACGATATAAACCCAACTGATATTACTTCCGTTCCATAAATAAAAAAAATATTTAAATAAAAATTAGAAATTGGCAACTAATTTAGTAATAAAAGCGATTACAATAGCTCCTGGTTTTAAAACAAATTGAGCTAAAATAGTACCTAATAATGTAAAAACAAGCATTAAAAATACCGCATTATACAAAAATTTTATATCTTTTTGATTATTATAAACTTTATCAGTTATATGTGCTATTATTGGATCTAAAAATATAGTAAATAAGATAGTAGCTATTCCATTAACTATACCTGATAAAATGG
>JAPYWL010000075.1 GCA_028276365.1 Deltaproteobacteria bacterium
GCATTATACAAAAATTTTATATCTTTTTGATTATTATAAACTTTATCAGTTATATGTGCTATTATTGGATCTAAAAATATAGTAAATAAGATAGTAGCTATTCCATTAACTATACCTGATAAAATGGTAGCAGTACGAGAATATTCAGGTACTAATACACTCGCATACATGGCAGATAATACCCCTGTTGTCCAAAACGCAGAAACAAATAATGAACTAAATATTATAACTTTCGGAACTTCCTTTAATTCCTTTTTATCTAAATAAAAATTAACCTTACTTATACTTTTTATTATGCTTATATAAGTCTTAGGATAAATTAAATAATAAAAAGTTTTTGGAATACTTAATGTTTTATTAAATAAGTTTATCCATTTTATAAAGATATTCTCAAAAGTATTAAAAAATAATATTCCTACAAGTGTTCCTAAAGTAGCAGAAGAAATTATTACATGTAATTTTAATAGTAAAGTATCAGTTTGGTTATTCTTAAAAGCTAAATCTATCATAGAACCTAAAAACGGCGTTTGAAATAAATTAGCTAACCGAGTTATTAATAATATAATATTTGACAAAGATAAAGAAGTGGTTATAGAATTAGTTTTTATTCCTGCAAACCTTAAACTTGCTGAACTCACTGATAAAAAATTTATAAAAAAAGTTATAACAAAAATAATAATAAGTCTTTTATCACTTAATAAAATAAAAAAACTATCTACCACTTTTTATTACATCATTCTTTTATTTTTATTTTTTAATAATTTATTTTTTAAAAATTTAGAATTATATATGTTTATAAACAGAGTTTTCTATAGTTATAGCAAGTAATTGGGTTCTATCTACTGTTTCTTCAACTTGAGATAATATTTCCTTTTGCTTTATTACTTCTAATACATTTTGCCCATTATTAAATAGCTCAGCAATAGCTTTCCTATTTATTATATCACATTCTCTTTCTATTTCACAAACTTTATTAACTAATTTCAATAACTCCTGATTTGGTTTATTTAATAAATTAACTATTAACTTTAAGTACTCTACAGCTTGGATCAAGAGATTTACCATTTGATAAATATATTCATTCTTGGAATTAGGTTTATATAAGAAATATTTTTCTGCAGATGACTTTATAAAATCTATTACATCATCCATTTTCATTATTATTTGATGTAAGTCTTCCCTATCTAAAGGAGTTATAAATGATTCATTAAGTTTATATCTATATTCATGAATTATCTCATCCGCTTTGTGCTCTAATTCCCTTATCTTATTAAAATTTTCCTCAGTAGGGTTGTCTATGAAATTTAATAACTCCTTAGAAATAGTTTCCATTATTTCTACACAGTTCTTTAAATACCCAAAAAAATCTATATTCTTAGGAATTATACTTAAAATACCTTTTTTCATAAAAATTAGCCTCCTCTTTTTATTAATTAAATTAGCTATATTAAATAGTCATTATTTCTTTAGTTTTATCGTTGGCTAATTTATCTATTTTATCTAAATATTCCTTAGTTATTTTTTCTATTTCTTTTTGATATCTATTAGATTCATCTTCTGAGATTAATTTTTGTTTTTTAGCTAAATCTTTGATTTTTTCTATAGCATCTCTTCTAGCATTTCTTATAGATACCTTCACTTCATCTGCTTTTTGCATAATAGTTTTAGATAATTGCTTTCTGTTTTCTTCAGTTAATCTTGGGATAACTATTTTTATTACATTTCCATCAACCGTAGGAGTTAAAGATAAATTAGATTTTAAAATGGCTTTCTCAATAGCAGATAAAGCACTTTTATCAAACGGTTGGATTAACAGAATTTTAGGATCAGGAGTAGATATTGCAGCTAACGCTTTTAATGGACTTATATTTCCATAATATTCCACTTTAATATCTTCCACTAAAGAAGGACTAGCTCTACCTGTTCTTAAAGATTTGTATTCCCTTATTAAATAATTTAAAGAATTTTCCATCTCTTTCTTCATATTTTCTATTATTTTTTTAGGATCCTCCATCTCTTTAACCCCCTTTTATTAGTATTTAATTTTTTACATATTAGTATTTAATAATTTTTTAGGTATTAGTATTTAAGAGTTTTTTATGTAAAAGATAAGAAAGAATCAGAGGATTAAGTTCTCCATTAAGTACCTCTTCTACTTTATATATCTCTAAATTAGTTCTTAAATCTTTTATTAATTTATAGGGATGTAGTATATAATTTCTTATTTGATTTCCCCAAGCAGCTTGTTGCTTGGTTTTAAAAGATTCTATTTTTTCTATTCTCTTTTGTAGCTCAAAATCATATAATCTACTTTTAAGTATCTTTAAAGCTATTTCTTTATTTTTATGTTGGCTTCTTTCATTTGAACTAGTTACAGTAATCCCCGTAGGTAAATGAGTTATTCTTACTGCTGATTCGTTTTTATTTACGTGTTGCCCACCTGCTCCTCCAGCTTTAAAAGTTTCTATTTTTAAATCATCTTCCTTTATTTCTATGTTTATATTATCATCTATTTTAGGGATAACCTCAACCAAAGCAAAAGAAGTATGCCTTTTATTTTGAGCATTAAATGGAGAATTCCTAACTAATCTATGTACCCCTTTCTCTGATTTTAAATATCCGTAAGCATTCTCACCACTTATTAAAAAAGTCCCACTTTTTATTCCCGCTTCATTACCTAAATTTATATCAACTATACTAAATCTAAACCCATTCTTATTGGCCCAGTTATAATACATTCTATAAAGCATGTTAGCCCAATCCTGAGCATCAGTGCCTCCAGCTCCTGCTGTTATTACTAAAATACAATCATTACTATCATACTCCTCATCTAATAATAACTCTATCATTATATTATCTACCTTTTTTTGTAAAACTTTATAGTTTTCATTTATTTCCTTTCTTAAATCTTGATCTAAATTACTCAGCTCAAAAATATCCTCTAAATCCCTTATTTCTTGAATAGTCTTTTCATAATTTGTTATTATCTTTTCTAAATTCTTCTTATTTTTTATTAAAATTTGATATTCTTTATTGATTTCAAAATTAATTAAATTATTAAAATTATTGATTTTAGAATCTATTTGACTTATTTTATTTTTGTAATTTTCTATCAAATTTTTAAATTTTTCTAACTTTTCTTTTAAATCTCTTATATCTTTTATATTTAATGTATTCATTTTTAATTATTTAATTATTTAATTTCTATAAAATTTTCCAGAAACTCTATTTAAATTATAACTTAAATCTCTTAGATTTATTACTATTTCATCTCCAATAGATCTATTATTAATATTTGTTATATAAACATTTTTACCTACTAAAATTAATTTATTTAGGTATATAATAATATCTTTTTTTATTAAAATAGTTGTATTATTTTGCTTTATTTCCAGTGGATTATTTACATATATTACATTTTTTCTATAATACCCATCTTTTATTGTTATAATTTGATCTTTTAGTATTATATTTAGATCTTTAAAATATATTACACTATCACTTTTTAGTATATCATTTATTGTATATCCATACTTTATTAAGATATAAAGGTTTTTATTACTTTTATCTTGCAATTTTAAATCATAAAAATAATTTTTTATTACTTTATTATCTATCCTTCCTATTTTGATATACACCCTAAAAAAAATAAATATTACTAATATAATTATTAAAATAGAAATAATTAATAAATTTTTATAATTTTTTAGCATATCGAAAAATTAGCTTATTTCACATTAACAGTTTTTTTTATTATGAAGGATTTTTTATTTTTTACCTAATTATTATATTGGAGTAAATATACATCCTTCCTTAGTTTAGCTTACCCATAGGGGAATTAAAAGAAGGGGAATTGAAATAATATGTTTATTTATCCAAAAGCATTTTAATAGCAACTATAATCAAGAAAATAGCAAATATTTTTTTTAAAACAAAAGATGGCAACTTAATAGCTATATATGATCCTATAAATGCCCCTATTGGAAAAGATATAACTAGGAATAATAAAACTTGTTTATTTATTAAGTTATTTTTATAGTAATTAATAACAGCAAAAATAGTAACTGGTATCATAAGTAAAGCTAAAGAAGTACCTTGTGCCACTTTTTGATCCAATTTAAGTAAATAAACCATAGCAGGAATAGTTAAAGTAGCTCCACCTACTCCTAATAACCCACTTAAAATACCTCCCAATAAACCTATTAATAACGTTAATATCACAAACATATCTATAATTAAATTCTTATCTTTTAATTAAATTCTTATCTTTTATTTTTTAAATTAATATATCTATTACTGTAGATATGCTAAAAATTAAATACATTATATCATCACTATATTTCTTAACTAAACTATTAACATCATTGCTTAAGCTTAATAAAATATAAGTTTTACTTAATAAAATATTTTTTATTAAATCTTCTTTAAAGTATTTTTCTTTAAGTTTTTCTATAGAATAAAACATCTCTATTATCTTATTTATATCAGTAGTTTTATAATAGCTACAAATTATATTTTCTTCTTTATCTTTATATAACAAATAATTTACCAATTTTTCCTGCTTAAGAATAAATTTCTCTTCATTATTTTTATAAATTTCTATTTTGGAATTAAGTAAAAATCCCTTAAAAAGATTAAAAAAAGAGGGAAACTTTATTTTAAAAATTTCTTTTTCTATCTCCTTAAATGACCCCTCTAATTTATCCTCTATTATAAAAACTTTATTGATAATTATCTGATTTATATATTTAAAATGTATATTAAATAGGGGAGTGTTATTATCAGTAGTTAAAAAAAATATTTTTACATTTAAGGGATAGTTCAAAATAAAATTATATATGTTTAAAAATAATGGATTAAATAGATTATTAAGCTTTTGGTTTGTTTTTATTAAAGATTTTAAAGTGTATAAATCAATTATTTCATAATTCTTTAGAAAATCTTTGTAATTAGTTTGTATTAAAAAATATCTGCTTTGAAAATAATTGTAGTTAAACATCTTTAGTTATCTAAATTACTTTTTTCCACTAAGGATTTAAGGATATTAAAATGATATTTATATT